>NZ_JDWE01000013.1:27698-111134 GCF_000685765.2 Frankia sp. BMG5.23 | reverse complement strand
GGATCGTCGTGTCGGAACGCCGGGCACCTCTCCCGGTCGCCTCGATCGCCTCATCAACCGCGTCCCGCGAGACGAACGACGTCAGGACCCCCAACGAAATCCAGTCCGTCAGCTGGCTACCCGTGTCCGTCACAGCCCAGGATCATGCCGTCAACCCGGCAGATCCACCCGAACCGACACACCACAGCCAGCCAAGATCCAAATAGTGGAAGTGGCATTGGGACTAGGCCCCTTCTCCGCCAGTCTGGTCGAGCTGTATTGGGAGTGGGAACAAGACCCGAGTGTATTGGTCGGATACGGTCGTCAGACTCCGGACTCACTCGAAAACCGGCGAGAAGGAGTCCAGCATCAGGCACGAGGTACCGACGATCAACTACGATTCACCGTCTACGACATAACGACAACCCCGCCAACCCCTGTGGGGACCACTGCCGTACTCATCGATCATCACGTACGGACCGGCGAGTTTATAATCCAGCTCAACCCGTCCAGCCGAGGCAAAGGTATAGGAACCGAAGATACCCGCCTAACACTCGATTACGCCTTTCATATTTCCAATCTTCGATGCGTCTACCTGTCGGTGCTGACCCCGAACACAGGAGCAATCCGCGCCTACGAGAAGGCCGGATTCCGGAAGATCGGGGAACGGCGACAGTCCGGGTATTGGCTCGGCCAGTCTGCCGATGAGACCCTCATGGACGCTATACCGGCAGAATTTCCCGGACCCTCCCTCGTGCGACAACTAGTCAATCCGGATTCGTAACAATCGCGCCGTTTCCGATCTAGCTTCGCTGCGCGTCCGACTGGCCGCGACGTCGACCGTTCTCGCCGTACCCGCCCGGAACCTTGAGGACTTCGGGCGGAGGTACGGCGTTGTCCAGTTGCAGGATGCTTACAACCGGTGAAGACTCTCGAAAGTGTGGGACGGCTGATCTCGAATCGTTGCGACCAGGGATATTGTCATGGTCGGAGGTCCATGAAGTCGGCCATCTCGCTAAGGCCACTACTCTTTGCGGTGCGGACGCCGGTAGCATCCAACAATGTGCCGACCAATGAATGCGCCGTCCGTTGATTTCTCAGCCATTCGGGAGCAGACTTTCGGATGCTCACCAGAGTTCTCGTTGCACCCGGGTAATTATGCGTAGAGACCTGCGCTTCGGCCACGGTCAGTAGATGGCGAGACCACCTACCCGAAGACATCTTCTTCGATGGTCGGACGGACCGAGCCAGGTGGAGTGCTAGAGACGGATCGCCACCTATAAGAGTGTTTTCAACGGATGCCGTCTCGACCACAGTCGGCCCGAAAGAGATCCATGCATGCGGCCCGTAATCTATCCTGTCGGTCTCGACCCGAACAGCCGCCATGCGAGCAAGTTGGATCAGTTCGTGCGATGTATCAGGCCGGTTATTTCGGGATGCCGCGCTACTACCTCGAAGAAGCAATGTTCCCCACACCGAGAGATGCTGAGGTGTGGCCTTGGTCATCGAAGGTTCGATGTTTTCGGCAGCGCGTACCGCGATTTCTTCCGCTTCATCGAAGCGCCTTTGTCTTAGTAGATACCATGACAGCACGCCGGTGGCGGTCGCATCTAGGATTTCGCTACCCGCACGGGATGACGTCTCCTTTGCCTTCATCACAGACCAATAGCCGAGGTCTTCGTGTCGAAGGTAGATGAGTACGGCCCCTGCAAGGCGGTACGCCTGAGCCAGATAGCGCAATGCGGTTAGTTCATCGTCGCCGTCATAGTGCGACACTGCTACTTGTGCCGCATCGAGTATCCCGGGCAGCTCTGTAGCGGCGAGCTGATAGCGAGAACTGTTGTAAGCGCGCCCCGCCCGAGCCAAGGTTTTGCCAATTTCGTCTAGCGCGGGTGGTTCGCTGGCGGGGGCAGAATTCAGGCTATCCGACGAAGGCATTAGCGTCTTCCGCAGTGCCCAGAGACTAGGTTCCTGAAGAGAGTCCCGCGGCGCCACAGATTCGCCGTTATCGAAAAGCTCAGAGGTCTTAACGTTCAGACCACGGGCCAACGCATGAAGCGTTTCTATTCGAGCCCCCGCCCGTCGATTCTGCTCTAGCTTTCTGATTACGGCGACGCTGACACCAGAGCGTGCGGCTAGCTCTTCCTGTGAGAGAGAGCGCCTACGCCGTATCTGGGCAATCCTGTCACCAGGCATTATGTCGGGCATGCCGTCACCTCCGATGCGGAGCGTAGCAGAGGCCCGCAAGAATTCCCACCGACTGCTCAGGACGTCCCGCAAGTTCGTAGGCCCGGGATTGACTTTCTGAGGCCCGAAATCGGCCAGACCCCATGACGACTTTCGGAGCCGCGCGAGAGACACGACACATGGCCCCCGGCTCCCGTCATGCTGACGGGCTAGATCCACTGGAGGCTGACTCCCGGTGCTCCGCGCGTAGGGGACCGCCCGGCGGTAGATCAAATAGAGCAATCAGCTACTTCAGTTGCGGGCTTGCCGGCCCCGTTGGGCCCGACGAATCCGGCGACGACCCCCTCGGGAATCGTGAGGTCGAGACCGGTGACGACGGTCCGGCGCCCGTAACGCTTGGTCAGACCCTGGACGTCGACGGCGGCCGGCCGGTCTGTCTCAGGTACCGGCCGGGTGGTGCCGGGCCGGGTGGCGCCGGGCCGGGTGGCGCCGGGTGATGGCGAACCGGGCCCGCCAGTGGTTGTCATCATGGGAATCAGACTGGTGTGGCCGCCCCCTCACGTCGTCCGTCCAGCGGCGGCATCGTCGTACGCAATGTGACGCAGCACCGGGTACGCCCAGCCGGCTCAGACGAGGCCGGCCTGGTGGGCCAGGACGGCGAGCTGGGCCCGGTCCCGCGCCGCCAGTTTCACCATCACCCGGCTCACGTGGGTGCGGGCCGTCGCCGGACTGATCACCAGTCGGGCGGCGATCTCGTCGTTGGACAGCCCGTGGCCGACGAGGCTCATCACCTCGCGTTCCCGCACGGTCAGCCCGCGCAGGTCCGGGGCGGCGACGGCGGCTGGCCGGCGGGCGAAGGTCTCGATGACGAGTCGGGTCACCGTCGGGGAGAGCAGAGACTCGCCCGCGGCGACGACCCGGATCGCTCGCAGCAGGTCGGCGGCCTCGGTGTCCTTGAGCACGAAGCCCGAGGCGCCGCCCCGCAACGCCTCGAAGACGTATTCGTCCAGCTCAAAGGTGGTGACCATGACGACCCGGGTAGCGGCCAGGTCGGGATCCTCGACGATCGTCCGCAGCGCCGCCAGCCCGTCGAGGACCGGCATGCGGATGTCGAGCAGCACGACGTCGGGTCGGGTGGCGCGGACGAGTTCGACCGCGGCCCGACCGTCCTCGGCCTCGCCGACGAGCTCCAGATCGTCCTCGGTCTCGATGAGTACCCGCAGCCCGAGCCGCACCAGCGGCTGGTCGTCGGCCACCGCCACCCGGATCACGAGCGGGTCACCCAGCTGGGGAACGTCCGGCCGCCGCCGGTATGCACCGGAAGCTCGGCCCGGACCTGCCAACCGCCGGCCCGGACCGGTCCGGCGGTGAGGCTTCCGCCGAGCTCCGCGGCCGTGCCCGGCTGGTCGGTGACGTCGACGACGAGCCGGCCGTCGATGATCCCCATGGTGACGCGCACCCGTACTCCGTTCGGCTCCCCGTGCCGGAGCACGTTGGTCAGCGACTCCTGAATGATGCGGTAGGCCGCCAGATCGAGGTCCGCCGGCAGGCCCGTGAGATCCTGGGAGTCTCCCTGCGTGACGAGCTCGACGGGCACCCCGCAGAGCCGGACCTCGCGCAGCAGGCTCGGGAGTCGGCCGAGTCCCGTCAACGGGGTCCTGGGCGGCTCGTCAGGCGCCTCGCGGGCCCTGCCGGTCCCCCCTCCCGGGTATCCGTCGAGGACGCGGCGGCGGCGCTGGTGGTGGCGGCGGCGCTGGCGGCGGCGGTGACGGAGTCCGCGGCCGCCGCCGGGTCCGCCCGCCGGCCGGCCCGGGTGAGCGCCAGGGTGGCCCGCAGCTCGTCCAGCGCGTCGACGCTCGTCCGGCGGATGGCCTCCAGGGCCACCTGGGCCTGCTCGGGACGCCGGTCCAGCACATGCAGCGCCACCGCGGCCTGTAGGGAGATAATGGACCGGCTGTGGCCCACGACGTCGTGGACCTCGCGAGCCATCCGCAGCCGTTCCTGTTCGATCCGGCGGCGGGTCGCCTCCTCCTTGGCCTGCGCAGAGGCGATGCGGTTGAGTCTGATCAGGGCGCCCACGAAGGCGGGGACGGTGCAGGACGCGACCGTCCCGATCATCGTGATGCCGAACTTCCAGCCGCCGTCGGCATATCCCCGCAGTAGCGCGACGACCGAGCCGAGGAAGATCAGCAGAACGCAGACCCCCACGGCTCGGCTCGTCGTCCGCTGGTCGTGGCGCAGCCCGACCGCGAGCCCGGACACGATCACGGGAAAGAAGGCGGGGCCGTGCGGGTAGCCGGTGCCGAGGTAGCCGCCGAGGAGCAGGCTCGTGGCCATCAGCATGGCCAACGGAGCCCGGCGGCGCAGGGGGATGGCGGCGGCCAGCAGGGCGAGCAGCACGTAGGCGAAGGCATCCAACGGCCGGGAGGGGGGCACCTGGTCGGCACCAACCTCCCCGGAACCGCGGAGCAACGCCGCCGCGGTGAACGCGGTGAACAGGAGGTCACCGATCACCGGGAAGATGCCGCGCCTGGCCTCTACCATCTCTCCGACGGTAGCGAGCCGCCGTCGTGCCGACATCCGCCACTGGACGTATCCGGCGTACGGGCCGGGACGCAGCCGGGAGCCGGGACGCAGCCGGGAGGAGGAAGCGCCCGGCCGGTGGTCGACCGGTTTCGACGTGTCCTTGCGATGCCCTTGTTACGGATTGTCTCCTTGTTACGGTTACGCTGCGGCCTGAGGGTGGCCGTCGCGGCCCGAGGGCTCACGACGGCCGGTGGCGGGGAGGTGCCAGGAGGATGATCCTCGCGATCGAAGGCGTTGACGGCGCGGGCAAGAACACGCTGACCGGGCGGCTGGTCGCCCGCCTCACCGCCGCCGGCCGCAGCGTCGCGACGCTCGCCTATCCCCGCTATGCGACCGAGCCCCTCGGCCCGGCGGTGCGTGGCCTGCTGGCCGGCGATCCGCGGCTTGCGCCGCTCGCGGCCTCCCCCCGGGCGAGCGCGATGATGTTCGCGCTCGACCGGGCCAACTCCCGTCCCGAACTCGACGCTCTCGTCCGTACGCACGATCTGATGATCATCGATCGTTACGTGGCGTCGAACGCGGCGTACGGCGCGGCGCGGCTGCCGGCCACCGAGCGGGAGAGCTTTCCCGCCTGGATCGCCGAGCTGGAACTCGGCGCGCTCGCGCTGCCGGTGCCCGATCTCCAGGTCCTGCTGCGGATCCCGGTGGGGACGGCGCGGGCGGGTACGCTCGCCCGCGCCGGGGCCGACCGGGGGCGGGCGCTGGACACCTTCGAATCCGACGACGGGCTGCAGGAGCGGTGCGCGCGGATGTACGAGGAGCTGGCGGCCCGGAGTTGGGTCTCCCCGTGGCTGGTGGTGGACCGGGAGACTGGTGTCGACACGATCTGCGAACACCTCGCCACCCGGTAGGGACGCTACGGACAGTGAGACCATCCCGGGTTTTCCGGGTTTTCCGGGTTATGCAGGTTATGCAGGTTATGCGTTAGGCCGAGGCCAGCGCCTTGGCTCGCCGGGTGGCACGTTCCGTGGTCCGCGCCAGCTTCGCTTCCTGCTGCGTCGCGAGGGCGTCGAGCCCGGTGACGAAGGCGGAGACCTCCTCGCGGGCCTTCTCAGCCTCGCCATTCAGGCCCTCCAGGTCGAAGAACCGCCAGTGACGCAGGACCGGCAACACCACGTCGTCGTGGTGGATGCGCAGGTTGTAGATGCCGGCCCGGGCGATCTGGATCGCCTTGCGGCCGAAGTCACGGATGCCGGTGCCGGGCATCTGGAAGTTGACGAGCTCGTCGCGGATGGCCACCACAGTACGCGAGGGGTCGAGCTCCAGCGCCCCCGCGATCACGTTCCGATAGAAGATCATGTGCAGGTTCTCGTCCGTCGCCACCCGCGTGAGCAGCTTCTCGGCGATCGGTTCCCCGCAGAAACGGCCGGTGTTGCGGTGGCTCACCCGGGTCGCCAGTTCCTGGAAGGAGACGTACACCGTTGCCTCCAGCGGGGACTTGTTCCGGCTGTCGTAGCCCTTGCCCATCTGGTACATGCGGTTGCGTTCGAGGGCGATCGGGTCCACCGCCCGGGTGACCAGGAGGTAGTCGCGCATTGCTATGGAGTGGCGCCCCTCTTCGGCGGTCCACCGGTGCACCCAGCTTCCCCAGGCGCCGTCCTGGCCGAACGCGTCCGCGATCTCTCGGTGGTAGCTGGGCAGGTTGTCCTCGGTCAGCAGGTTGACCTCGAACGCGATCTGCGCGATCTGCGAAAGCTTCGACTGCCCGGGCTCCCAGGGGAGGCTGTCGAAGTCGCGGCCCTCGCCCCAGGGTACGTACTCGTGCGGCATCCATTCGGCAGCGACGCCGAGATGCCGGTTCAGGTTGGCCTCGGCGACGGGCTCCAGATCGCGTATCAGGTCGATGTCCGTGAGTGATTTCATTGGGGAACTGTTCCAGAGGGATCATGTGTTAACCATGTCCCGCGGGTGTGGATTACCGAGCGTGGAACTGTTCCGCCGAGGCAGTCCCGCTGCGGGACCGGGCCTCCTCGCCAGGCCCGGCGAGGAGGCCCGGGCGGACAGTCCCGGCGCGTCCGGTCGGCATCCGGCTCACACCGAACTCTCATGATGCTCGGATGAACTCGATGCGGACGATGCCGGCATCGCCGTTCGCATCGCCGTCCACCCGCCGCATCGAGGTCGCGTCCAGGGAGCCGGACATGTCCACTGCCCCGCGTGTGCTGGTCGTCGACGATGAGCCGAACATCGTCGATCTGCTGCGGATGGCGTTACGTTTCCATGGTTTCGACGTCCTGACCGCGACCACCGGTCGGGCGGCGCTTGAGTTGGCCGTCGCGGCCCGGCCGGATCTGATGATCCTTGATGTGATGCTGCCCGACATCGACGGCTTCGAGATCTGCCGGAGGTTGCGCGCGGACGGGCACCCGGTACCCGTCGTCTACCTGAGCGCGCGCAACGCTCACCGGGACAAGATCGCCGGCCTCACCTACGGCGGCGACGACTACGTCACCAAGCCGTTTGCCGTCGACGAGCTCCTCGCCCGGGTCCGGGCCGTGCTGCGCCGGACGTCACCTCCGCCGGCCGAACCGGCACCCGCGCCGCCGTCCCCGCTGCGGTTCGCCGACGTGGAACTTGACCCGGACGCCCATCTCGTCCGCCGCGCCGGGGAGCCGATCGACCTGTCGCCGACGGAGTTCTCCCTGCTGCGGTACTTCCTGACCAACCCTAACCGGGTGCTGTCCAGGACCCAGATCCTCGACGCGGTGTGGAGCTACGACTACGGGGGCGAGTCGACCATCGTGGACCAGTACGTCAGCTACCTGCGGCGCAAGCTCGGCCGGCACGGCCCGTCCCTCATCCACACCCAGCGCGGTTTTGGCTACGTGCTGCGCCTTCCGGTGGCGGGGTCCAACCGGTGACGCTCCGCCTGAAGCTGATGTCCGGCCTGATCGCGCTGACCGCACTGGGACTGGTCATCGTGGGTGGGGCGAGCGTGTTCGCGCTGCGTGCCTACCTGGACGACCGGATCGACCAGCAGCTCACCCGCGCGCGGGTGCTGGGCGGCCTGCCGGTCGCTGTCTATCTGTCCCGGTGGGAGGCGCTGGGCCGGGCCGGGGTGGAGCGGGCCGTGGCGCCGACCGACTACCTGGTGGAGATCCGGCGGACGGACGGGACGGTGCTGCGCATCGCGGGTTCGGTGACTCCCACGCCGCCGGCCACGCCCCTGCTGGACGCCGCCGGGGACCGGGGTGCCACACCGTTCACCGTCATCGCCGACCGGGAGCGGTACCGAGCGGTCGTCCGGGACAGTCCGCGCGGGCCGCGGGTCCTCGTCGCGCTGCCGCTGAAGCCGGTCACGGAGACGGTCCACCGACTGGTGATGATCGAAGTTGCGGTGGGTCTCACGGTGCTTGCCGCGATCGCCGTGCTCGCCTGGGTGTGGCTGACCCGTGGCCTGCGCCCACTGCGTCAGATGATCTCCACCGCGTCGGCGATCGCCGGGGGGGATCTCGACCGGCGGGTGCCGGCGGGGTCGGCCCGTTCGGAGACCGGTCAGCTCGCCACGGCCCTCAACACGATGCTCGGCCAGATCCAGGCCGCGTTCGCCGCCCGGGTCACATCCCAGGAGCAGCTCCGCCGCTTCGCCGCCGACGCCTCCCACGAGCTGCGGACGCCGTTGACCTCGATCCGCGGCTACGCCGATCTGCTGCGCGGCGGAATGGTGACGGCGGTCGACGCGGATGACGCGCTACGCCGGGTCCAGGAGGAGGCCGCCCGAATGAGCACCCTTGTCGACGACCTGCTGTACCTGGCCCACCTCGACGAGCAGCGACCGATGCGGCGGGCCGGGATCGACCTCGCCGGGCTCGTCCGCGACGCCGTCGCCGACCTGCGGGTTGCGGCCCCCGAGCGCCCGGTGAGCGCCGAGCTCCCGGCGAGCTGCGTCGTCCTCGGCGACGAGAACGCGCTGCGCCAGCTCGCCGGCAACCTCCTGACCAACGCCCGCGTCCACACCCCGCCCGAGACGCCGATCGAGGTGTGGCTGCAGGCGCTGCCAGCGGACGCCGCGCCGACCGGCCCCGCCGGCCCCGGGACCCCCGGGGGCGCGGAGCTTCACGTCATCGACCACGGGCCGGGCATGCCACCGGAGGTCGCCGAGCACGTGTTCGACCGCTTCTACCGGGCCGCGGACAGCCGGGCCCGGGGGCATGGTGGCAACGGATTGGGGCTGTCCATCGTCGCGGCGACCGCCGCCGCCCACGGCGGCCGGGTCGAGGTGTCCAGTGCCGTCGGCGCCGGCACGGTCTTCCGGTTCCTGCTGCCGGTGCCGGTGCCGGAGGCGGCATCGTGGAGCCGGTAACGGACATCATCTTCGTGTGCCGTAGTACTACAGTCGTAGTGATCTCTATGTGGTCTCTTTCCGGCGAATCGGTCTTCAGCACTGATACGGCCAGGGAGCAGGCCCGCGCCTATCTGGAGGGCATGCTGTCGCGTACAGAGCGTACAGTCAGGGTGCCGGCAGGTTGTGGTTCCCGGCGACGGGCCTGCGACTTCCGTCGTTGCCCGGCGCCGGTGCGCCGTATAGCGCGGCGAGCGCGCCCACGGCGCGCGTCACCGCCTCGCGTAGCTCCGGGGGGTGGAGCACCTCCAGATCCGGGCCGAGTACGAGCAGCTCGCGCTCGGCGTGCCGGACGGACTCGATCGGCACGACCGCGCGTACCCAGCCGTCCTCCTCCGGTGCGCTCGCCGTCTCCCGGACGGCGCGGGCGACCGCCGGGGGTAGCCGGAAGGGGGCCATCGTCACGCCGGTCGGGGAAAGCCGCACGGTCGCCCGCGTCCGGTAGACCTCGGATTCGTAGCGGGCCGTCCAGCCGGCCCAGTAGGCGCCGAGGTCGAAGCTATGCGGCCGTTCGAACGTCTCGGTGGTCGTCTCAAGGCTGAGGATCTTCGCGACCCGGTACACCCGGGGCAGAGTGGCCGGCCCGCCCGCCGGTTCCGTGCCTCCGCTGCCGTCCGCACTCTCGGTGGCGCCTGCGGCTCGGGTGCCGTCAGGGTCTCGGGTGCTGCCAGCGTCCTCGGCCAGGCCTACGCCCTGGGTGCCGTGTGCGACGTTGGCGACCAGGTACCAGGTGCCGCCTTTGAGGACCACGCCGAGCGGTTCGAGGTGGCGGATGATCTCGCGGGGGGCCCGCCAACGCCGGTAGGTGACCCGGACGCGGCGCTGCTCCCACACCGCCGCTGCCACCTCGGTCAGCAGCGGCGTGTCCTCGGTGGCCCGGAACCAGCCGGGCGCGTCGAGATGGAAGCGCTCCCGCACCCGGCCGGCCCGTTCGCGCAGCTGCTCGGGCAGCGCCGCCATCAGCTTCAGTTCCGCCGCCGCGAGCATCGTGCCGAGCCCCAGCTCGCCGGCGGCCGCCGGCATGCCGGCGAGGAACAGGGAGTCGGCCTCGCCGGAGGTCAACCCGGTCAGCCGGGTGCGGAAGCCGTCGAGCAGCCGGTACCCGCCGGTGGCACCGCGGTCTGCCAGCACCGGAACCCCGGCCTCGGCGAGGGACTCCAGATCCCGGTAGACCGTCCGCACGGAGACCTCGAGCTCGTCGGCGATCTCACGCGCCGTGAGCCGCCCACGGGTCTGCAACAGCAGCAGGACGGAGAGGAGCCGGCTGGCACGCATGCCCGATTCTCCCCGGGCCATACCTGCCAGGAGAAGTCAGGTATGGCTTCGAGGATGGGATCCGACGCATCGACACCGGAACGCGAAGGAGATCGCCATGGCGGGAACGGACCCGGCTCGGGAGACGGGTGTGGACAGGACCGGGGACACGGCCGCTACCGGTGCGGCGGCTGGGTCCGCAAGTGCTGGCTTCGCGAGTGACGCGGCGGTGACCTGGGCCGGACTGATGCTCGACTGTCCGGACGCGAAGGAGCTCGCGACCTTCTACGGCACGTTGACCGGCTGGGGCGTCGCCGGCGCCGACGACGAGGGGGCCTGGGCATACCTCACCCCACCGGGGACCGAGATCATGATCGGTTTCCAGCGGGTGGCGGGCTACCAGCCGCCGCGCTGGCCGGACCAGGACGCCCCGCAGCAGTTCCACCTGGATTTCCGGGTCGCCGGCCTGACGGCCGCCATCGCCCTGGCGGAAGGCCTCGGGGCGAGGCAGGCCGAGTTCCAGCCGGGCGGGGACCGGTGGCGGGTGCTTCTCGACCCGGTCGGTCACCCGTTCTGCCTCTGCCCGCCGGCCGCCGCAGGCTGACCGCCTAGCCGCCCGTGCTGGTCAGGGCGGGTTGTACAGGTTGTAGACGCGGCGGGCGTTGTCCGCGCAGATGAGCCGGGCGACCCGCTTGGCGTCCGCCGCGGTCCAGGCGTCGTCGGCGACGCCCGCCGCGAGGAACGCCGACAGCCCACGCCGGAACAGGACGGCCCCGAGCAGGTACAGCTCGCCGAGCGCGAAGGCGTCGGTGGAGAAGAGGAACTTGCCGAACGGGGCGAGTTCGAGTGCCTGCGCGAGCAGGCCGGCCGAGCCGCGGCCGCAGTTGTGGATGGCGAGCCCGAGGTCAAGGTAGATGTTCGGGAACACCTGGGCCAGGTAGCCAGCCTCCCGGTGGAACGGGTAGCAATGCAGCAGCAGCACACTGACCTCGGTCGGTGCTATCGCCCGCAGCAGGCCGGTGAGTAGCAGTGGGTTGCCCCGGCGCAGGTCGATGTCGCTGTCCCCGTATCCGACGTGGATCTGGATGGGGAGCCGCGCGTCGACCCCGCACCAGATGAGGAAGGCATGCAGGGTGGGGTCGGTCAGCCGGATCGGGGCGCCGGCGCGGATCTCGTGGATCCAGCCGCGAGCGGCGGCGGCGACCTCGCGGTCGGTCGGTCGCTGTGCGGGCAGCTCCAGGCCGCCGCGGTAGGCCGCGACCGACTTCACCGCGACCATGGTGGGGCGGGTGGACTCGAGCCGGGCCCGCACGGTGTCGGCGAGGTGGGTCATGCCGATCTGCCCGGTGATGACGTCGACCGCGGCCTGCTCGGCGACCCGCTCCAACCGCACCACGTCCACGCCGCGTCCGCCGGCGAGCTCGGCCAGCTCCGCGGCGCTGGTCAGCGGCTCCGGTTGGAATCCGGCGTCAACGCAGAACGTGGTGATCCCGCAGGCACGCAGCAGCCGCCGGTGCACCTCGGCGTGGCCAAGCTCCGCCCGGCGTTCGAGGTAGTCTTCCGGCGCGGCATGCGCCGGCAGGTCGAGCACCGGCGCGCACCAGCGCCGCAGGGCGAAGCCGATCTGGCTGTCGAACAGCGTCGTCCCCGGTGGTCCGGGGTGTTCCGCCTCAGTGATCATGCTTTCGAATTCCGGGCGAGTCAGATCGCGGCCGACCAGACCATGGCAGTGATGGTCGACGAGCTCGTGATCTACGAACGGTTCCACCGGGCGGCCCACCCATCGATGATCCCCCCTGGAAGGTGGGGTCATGCCTGACCGTACTGGACACACTCGGTCATCCCCAAGTCCACGGCGGCCCTGTGGATAACTTGTGGATTACTCCTGGCTTCCTGGGGACAGTCGTTCCGAAAGTCGATGATGTTGCCGTGTTTTCATCTCTTCTTGCGTCGGCGGCAACTGTGGACAACGCTCGGAGCGCTTGTTATGAACAGCTGGCTTCTCCTTCGATCCGGCCGAATTTTGTCGCTCTCCGTAACATCGCGGGAGAGTGAGGCGCCGCCGTGCCGTGCGCCCCGCCCGGCGTCCGGCAGGCGTACGCGCGACCATGGGGACAGGGGAGACCCGTGGGGAAGGTGAGGATGAACGAGCCTGCGTTGGACGAGTTCGCCCCTCGGATCATCGCCGGAGAGGATCGTAGGCGTGATCGGCTCGCCTCGGCGGCCCGGCATGCGGCGACGAACCTGGAGGTACGCGGCGTCGTCTGTGTTGCGGTGACCTACGTCGACAACAGCGGCATCACTCGGATGAAGGGGGTGCCGATCGGCCGACTCGACGCGGCGGCGGTGTGGGGCGTCGGCGTGTCGCCGGTGTTCGACGTGTTCGGCGCCGATGACTCGATCACGACAGGGCGCTACGCCGGGGGTCCCGTCGGGGATCTGCGGCTGCATCCCGACCTTGAGCGGCTGACACCCCTCGCCGCCCAGCCCGGCTGGGCCTGGGCCCCCGCCGACCGTCGCGACCAGGACGGCCGACCGCACCCGCAGGACGGCCGGGAACTCGTCCGCCTCCAGACGGCCCTGCTCGCCGAGCACGGCCTGACGGCGATGATGGCGTTCGAGGTCGAATGGGCCGTTTCCCCGGCCGGTTCCGACGAGTTCGCCCCGGCCGCTTCCGGGCCGGCGTACGGGATGATCAGGGTGGCCGAACTCGGTGACTACCTGCGGGATGTGGTCACCGCGCTCACCGAGGAGGGGCTGGTCGTCGAGCAGATCCATCCCGAGTACGCGGCCGGTCAGTTCGAGGTGTCCGTCGCCGCGCAGGATCCCCTCGGCGCCGCCGACACATGCGTGCTGGTCAAGGAGACGGTGCGCGGCGTCAGCAGGCGCCATGGCCTGCGCGTCTCGTTCGCCCCCAAGGTTCTCGTCGACAACGTGGGCAACGGCGGCCACGTGCATCTGAGCCTGTGGAGCGACGATCCCGACCGGCCGCCGGCCCCGCCCCGGCCCACGGCCTCGGGCGGAGGCCCGGGCGGGGCGAACTCCGGCGGCCCGTACCCGGACGGCCCGTACCCGGACGGCCCGTACCCAGGTGGCCTGGCCCGAACCGGTGGGGGCTCCGCCCGCCCGGGCCGGATCAACCTCATGGCGGGTGGCAACGGGCCGCTCGGACTGACCGCTGCCGGGGAGGCGTTCGCCGCCGGGATCCTCGGCCGGCTGCCGGCGCTGATGGCTCTCGGCGCCCCGAGCGTCGCCTCCTACCTGCGACTGGTGCCATCGACGTGGGCGGGTGTCCACGCCTGCTGGGGTCGGGAGAACCGGGAGGCCGCATTGCGTATGATCCCCGGGCCGCCGGCCGCGGTCGGCCAGGCGGCGAACCTGGAGGTGAAATCCTTCGACCTCACCGCGAATCCTTACCTTCTGGTGGCCGGTCTGCTGGCCGCCGGGCAGGCGGGGCTAGCGGCGGCGGCCACGTTGCCGGAGCCGGTGGACGTTGACCCGGCCTCGCTCGACCCCGCCGAACGGGCCCGCCGCGGCATCCGGCGCCTGCCCACCAGCCTGGGCGAGGCGGTCGCCGCCTTCGAGGTCGACGAGGTGTTGCACCGCGCCCTGGGACGGGAGCTGCACGACACGGTCGCCGCCGTCCGGCGCGCGGAGATTGACCGGTTCGCCGAGGCCGCCCCGGCCGCCGTCGTCGCGGCGACCCGCTGGCGGTACTGACCTGCCGGCGGTGCTGACCGGGTATCAGCCCACCCGGCGCAGTCCGGCCGCGGCGGCGGCCCGCTCCAGGTCCTCGACGCCGAAGGCGTCGACCGGGCCAAGCGCGCCGGCGCGGGCGACGGTGCCCGCGGCGAGATGTCCCGCCATCCATGCCATGATCCGAGCGGTGAAGGCATAGGGGTCGCGACCTTCCAGCCGCACGGTGGCGAGTTCCCGGCCGGCGGCGTCCCGGGCGAGCGCGAACACCTGCGCCCCGGCGCGGGCCCGCGCCGCCCGGTCCGGTCCGCGGCCGGTCGTCCGCAGGGCGGACCGGGCGGCGGCGGCCAGCAGCGCCCGGCTCGGCGGGAAACGACGCAGCCCGGACAGGGGGAACGACAGTGCCTGCCCCACGCGGATGCCGCGGTCGACGCCGCCGATGTACGTCGCGACGTCGGTCAGCGCCGGTGCGAGCCGGGGCAGGGTGAACGGCTCCCCTCCCGACCACAGCACCGCCGGGTGTCCCCGCCTGCCGCCCGACCCGCCGGTGACCTTGCCGGACGACCGGAAGGACCGCACCTCGCGGGCGAGCGGGCGCTCGACCAGGACGCCGCCGCGCAGCACGATGACGGGCTCGGTCAGCGCGGCCAGCAGGGTCGCCCGCGTTCCGCTGCTCATCCCGAGAGCGCCCATGACGAGGTAGCCGACGTCGAGGCGGCGGGCTTCGCCGCCGGCCGCCTGCAGGGCCAGTGCTCCGGCGAGGTTGCCGGGGACGAAGTCGAAGCCGGCGCCGGGGATCAACGCCGCCCCGGACGCCGCCGCTCGCGGGCCGACCTCGGTGAAGACGTGCCGCAGGAACGCGCCCTCCCCGGAACAGTCCAGGTAGTGCGCGCCGACCGCGGCCGCCGCCGCCACGACCGGTCGCCCGAACCGGCGGAACGGGCCCACCGTGGAGACGAGCACGTCCCCGGTGCCGAGCCCGAGCAGGCGGGCCAGCGACGCGCCGTCGGCCGCGTCAACCACGTCGGCCGCGTCAACCACGTCGGCCGCGTCAACCACGTCGGCCGCGTCAACCACGTCGGCCGCGTCAACCACGTCGGCCGCGTCAGCCACGGTGGTCTCCAGGCCGTCGTAGGCGGCGGCGAGGGCACGGACCCTGGTCTCCGTGCGGCCGGCGAGGACAGGTCGGTGCCCGGCAGCCACGAGTTCCGCGGTCACCAGCCGGCCGGTGTAACCGGTCGCGCCGAACACTACGATACGGGCCGTCATGGGTCCCGACGTTATGCCCATCTGTCGAAGGTGGCCCTTGAGACGTTACTTTGGCACGTAGGGGCCTGCACACCCCACAATGATGCGCACCCGTCCGAGGAGGCGCGTGTGCGTAAGGTACTGGTTGCAAATCGTAGCGAGATCGCCGTCCGTGTTTTCCGAGCCGCTCAGGAACTGGGCCTGCGCACGGTGGCGGTCTACACGCCCGAAGACGTTTCCGCGCTGCACCGGACAAAGGCGTCCGAGGCCTACGAGATCGGTGGCCCCGGGCACCCGGTGCGCGGATACCTGGACATCGATGCCCTGCTCACCGTGGCCAAGCAGGCGGAGGCCGACGCGCTGCACCCCGGCTACGGCTTCCTGTCGGAGTCGGCGGTGCTCGCCGATGCGTGCGCCACCGCCGGCGTCACCTTCGTCGGACCGCCCCCGGCGGTCCTGCGGCTGACCGGAGACAAGGTCGCCGCCCGGGACGCCGCGCTGGCCGCCGGGCTGCCGGTGCTGCGCGCCTCGGTGCCGCTGCCGGAGGGCGCCGGGGCGCTCGCCGCCGCCGAGGAGGTCGGCTTCCCGCTGTTCGTCAAGGCCTCCGCCGGTGGTGGGGGGCGCGGCCTGCGGCGGGTGGAACGCCCCGCCGACCTCGCCGACGCGGTGGCGAGCGCGTCCCGGGAGGCCGCCGCCGCCTTCGGGGACGGCACGATCTTCCTGGAGCAGGCGGTGGACCGGCCGCGCCACATCGAGGTCCAGATCCTGGCCGACGCCTACGGCAACATCATCCATCTGTACGAGCGGGACTGCTCGGTGCAGCGCCGGCACCAGAAGGTCGTGGAGATCGCCCCGGCGCCGCAGCTCGACGAGGCGGTCCGGGCGAGCATCTGCGCCGACGCGGTGCGGTTCGCCCGGCATGTCGGCTATGTCAATGCGGGCACGGTCGAGTTTCTTCTCGGCGCCGACGACCGGTACACGTTCATGGAGATGAATCCCCGGATCCAGGTCGAGCACACGGTCACCGAGGAGGTCACCGGGGTTGATCTGGTCGCGGCGCAGCTGCGGATCGCTGATGGGGAGAGCCTGGCCGGCCTCAACCTCACCCAGGAGCAGATCGTCCTGCGCAGCACCGCCATCCAGTGCCGGGTCACCACCGAGGATCCCTCGGATGGCTTCCGGCCCGACATCGGGACGATCAGCTTCTACCAGTCACCCGGCGGTCCGGGGGTGCGCCTCGACGGCGCCACGTACCCGGGGGCCGAAGTCAGCCCGTACTTCGACTCGTTGCTGGTGAAGCTGACGACCCGGGGTAACACGCTGGAGAAGGCGGCGCGGCGCGCCCGGCGGGCGCTGAACGAGTTCCGGGTCCGCGGGGTGCGCACGAACATCGACTTCCTGGTGCGGCTCCTCGCTGACCCCGGCTTCCTCGCCGGCGGGGTGAGCACGTCGTTCATCGATGAACGGCCGGAGCTGCTCGCTCCCGGCAAGGGGGCGGACCCGACCAGCCGGCTGCTGGCTCGCCTCGCCGAGAGCACGGTGAACGGATTCCCGCGCCCGGCGGTCGCCCTGACCGACCCCCGGGAGTTGCTGCCGCCCGCGCCCGCGCAGGTGGCGGCGTCCGGCGGCACGGCGTCCGGCGGCACGCAGCCGCCGGCGGGATCCCGGCAGCTGCTGACGGAGCTCGGGCCGGCGGGCTGGGCGGCGTGGCTGCGCGCCCAGGAGGCGCTGGCCGTCACCGACACCACCCTGCGTGACGCCCACCAGTCGCTGCTGGCCACGAGGCTGCGCAGCTTCGACATCCTGGCGGCCGCCCCGTCGTACGCCGCGCTGACGCCGAACCTGCTGAGCCTGGAGGCCTGGGGCGGGGCGACCTACGATGTCGCGCTGCGCTTTCTCGCGGAGGATCCGTGGGAGCGGCTCGCCGCGCTGCGCCAGGCCGCGCCGAACATCTGCCTGCAGATGCTGCTGCGGGGGCGCAACGCGGTCGGGTACACCCCCTACCCGGACGACGTCGTCCGGGCGTTCGTCGCCGAGGCCGCGGCGACCGGCGTCGACATCTTCCGGATCTTCGATGCGCTGAACGACATCGAGCAGATGCGCCCGGCGATCGAGGCGGTGCTCGGTACCGGGGCGATCGCCGAAGGGACGCTCTGCTACACCGGTGACCTCTCCGACCCGGCGGAGCGGATCTACACCCTCGACTACTACCTGCGCCTCGCCGAAGAGCTCGTCGAGACGGGTGTGCATGTGCTTGCCGTGAAGGACATGGCGGGACTGCTGCGCCCGGCGGCGGCGGCCACGCTGGTGACGGCCCTGCGGGAGCGTTTCGACCGGCCCGTCCACCTGCATACCCACGACACCGCGGGCGGCCAGCTCGCCACCCTGCTCGCGGCGTCCGCGGCCGGGGTGGACGCGGTGGACGCCGCCGCCGCGCCGATGTCCGGCGGCACCAGCCAGGTCAACATGTCCGCGCTGGTGGCGGCGACCGACCACACTCCCCGGGCGACCGGCATCGCGCTGTCCGCGCTGTCCGCGATGGAGCCGTACTGGGAGGCTGTGCGCGACCTCTACGCCCCGTTCGAGGCGGGGCTGCGGGCCCCGACCGGGGCCGTGTACCGGCACGAGATTCCCGGCGGCCAGCTGACGAACCTGCGTCAGCAGGCGATCGCGCTGGGACTGGGGGACCGGTGGGCCGAGGTCACCGAGTGCTACGCGATCGCCAACGAGCTGCTCGGCAAGCCCATCAAGGTGACGCCGACCAGCAAGGTCGTCGGTGACCTGGCTCTGTTCATCGCCGGCGGATCCGTCGACGTGGACCGGTTGCGTGCGCATCCCGAGGAGTTCGACCTGCCGGCCAGCGTGCTCGGCTACCTCGCGGGTGAACTCGGCACGCCGCCGGCAGGCTTCGCCGAACCGTTCCGGGAACGGGCGCTGGCCGGGCGCCGTCCGTCGCCGCCGTCCGTCGACCTCGACGCGGCGGACGCCGACGAGCTCTCCTTCCCGGGGGCCCGGCGGGTGGCCCTGTCCAGGCTGCTCTTCCCCGGCCCGTGGAAGGACTATCTGCGGGCGGTGGACGCCTACGGGGACTCCTCCGTGGTCCCGACCGACGGCTTTTTGTACGGGCTGCGGCCTGGCGTTCCGCTCACCGTCACCCTGGAGCCCGGGGTAGAGATCATCGTGGAGCTGGAGACGCTCTCCGAACCGGACGACTCCGCGATGCGCACCCTGTACCTGCGGGTCAACGGCCAGCCCCGGCCGGTGCGGGTCCGGGACGCGTCCATCACGGCCACCACCACGGCGGCCCGTCGGGCGGACGCCGCCGATCCGAACCAGGTGGGCGCCGGGCTGCCGGGCATCGTCACGTTCAGCGTCGCGGTGGGCGACACGGTGACGAAGGGCCAGCGGCTGGCGGTGGTGGAGGCGATGAAGATGGAGGCCGCGGTGACCAGCCCGGTGGGCGGGACCGTCGTGGAGCTCGTCCGCTCCAGCGGCGACTCCGTCGAGGTCGGCGACCTGCTGCTTACTCTGCGTTCCTGATCTCGCCGGTCGGGGCCCGCCTCCGCGGGGGTGTCGTGGCCGGGGGCATCCCGGCCACGTTCCTCGCCTCCCGGTCCGGGCGGAAAACCCAGGCGCGTAGCAGAAGGAACCGGATGACCGTGGAGGCCAGGTTCGCCAGCACCAGCACGGAGAGTTCGAGGCCGCGGCCGGGGTTCGTGCTCGCCGCGTGCAGGAGCGCGAGCGAACCGCTGGTCAGGCCGAGGCCGACGGCGAACACCACCAGGCCCTGCAGATGGTGGCGACCGGCGCGCCGCGGACCGGTGAGACCGAAGGTCAGCCGCCGGTTCGCCGCGGTGTTCGCGACCGCCGTGAGAAGCAGCGACAGCAGGTTCGCGATCTGCGCCCCGGTGACTGTCCGCAGCAGGACGAAGAGCACCAGATAGGACAGCGTGCTGGCGACCCCGATCGCGGCGAATCGCAGGAGCTGACCGGCGAGTCCCTTCGGTACCCCCGGGACCTCGACGACCTTGCCCTCCTCGGCGTGGCCGGCGGTGAGCGGACCTCGGCCGAACTCCTGGTGCAGCTTGGCGAGCGGCAGCTTTCCGCTGCCGAACGCCCGCAAGAGGCGGACCACACCCTTCAGGTCGGCGATGGCCGTGGCGAGGACGTCGACGCGGCTGTCCGGATCATCGATCCAGTCGACCGGGACCTCGTGGATGCGCATCCCGGCCCGTTCGGCCAGGACGAGCAGTTCGGTGTCGAAGAACCAGCCGCTATCCTCCACCAGGGGTAGCAGGCCCGCCGCGGCGTCGGCGCGGATCGCCTTGAAGCCGCACTGCGCGTCGGAGAACCGGGCCGCCAGGGTCCTGCGGAGGATCAGGTTGTAGCAGCGGGAGATCACCTCCCGGCGCGGTCCCCGCACGACCCGGGAGGCGGGGGAGAGCCGGGTGCCGATAGCGAGATCCGAGTGGCCGCTGATGAGCGGAGCCACCAGGGGCAGCAGCGCGGCGAGGTCGGTCGACAGGTCGACGTCCATGTAGGCGAGCACCGGTGCGGGCGAGAGGCCCCAGGCCGCCCGCAGTGCCCGGCCGCGGCCCTTGGCCTCGAGGTGGATCGCGGCGACCTCGGGGAGCTCCTTCTCCAACGCCTGGGCGATGGCCAGGGTGCCGTCGGTGCTGGCGTTGTCGGCGATCGTGATCTGAAAGGGGTACGGGAACGTCCCGGTCAGGTGGGCGTACAGCCGTCGGACGCAGGGGGCGAGGTCGTTCTCCTCGTTGTACACGGGGATGACGACGTCCAGCACCGGGCGCGGACGGCCGCCGTCCGGCCCGAGCCACCCGGGCTGATGATGTTGAACGGGAATGCTCTCTCCGGTGCTCCCGGTCGTCTCGAAGGTCCCGGTCATCACGGTCATCCCGGAGATCACGGTCGTCCCGGAGGTCTCGGTCGTCCCGGAGATCACGGTCGTCGAGGAAGGCATCCGTGTCATCGTCATGCTCTCCACCCTCGGTTCGGGAGCTGTGCCGCTCGTGTGCCGATGCTGTGCGCCTGCTGTGAGCGCCGGCCGGGCTGAGGACCGTCTCGGTGGTTGTGGTTGTGGTGCGGAGCGGATTGGAACCATAACTGTGAGGCATCGCGTCGGTGAGGCATCGCGCCAACGCGGTGACGCCCACCAGGAGGATCGCGACGGCGATCGCGGCATCCTGGTGGGCGTCGCGTTCACCCGTGGCCCACGGGCTGGACGCCCGTCCGCGTCAGGCCACCGCAGCGTCAGGCAGTGACGCCGGTGCCCGTCGTGGAGCCGGTGGTGGCGCCGGTCTTCGGTGCGGTCAGGTCGTAGAGGGTCACGCCGTCGACCGTCTTCGAGGTGAAGTTCTCCGTCACCCAGCTGGAGATCTCCCGTGAGGACGAGCTACCGCCGTTGGCCTGACCGAAGCCGCCGCCGCCGCCGATGAAGTAGTGGATCTTTCCTTCGGCGACGTACTGCTTGAACTGCGCCAGGGTGGGCGAGGGGTCGCTCCCGTTGAACCCGCCGACCGGCATGACCGGGTCCTGGGTCGCGAGCTGGTATCCGGCCGCGCTGTTCGAACCGACCGCGGCGGCGACCCAGGTGTAGGAGTCCGCGTTCTGCCTGAGCAGCTTCACGATCGTGTTGCTGGGAGTGACGGCGCTGAGTAGACCGCCTGGGCCACCGCCCCGGCTCTCCCGCCCGCCGAGGATCCCGTTCCCCGGCGTGGTGGTTCCGGTCCCGGCACCACCACCGGCCTGGCCGGGCATGCCGCCCTGGCCGCCGGGCATCTGCTGCCCACCGCCGGGGAAGGCCCCGCCGGGGAAGATTCCACCACCCTGTGGGCCGCCCTGTGCCCCGCGGCCCATCCCCCGCGGCGGGAAGCCCCGCTGACGGCCGGCCTGTAGGCCGCCCTGGCCCATGCGGAAGAAGCGGCCGCCACCCGGCCCGCCGAAGCCGGCGCCGGCGGGACCCGCCGCCGGGATCGAGCCGGTGTGCGGGGTCGCCGCGGTGGCGATGGCATACGAGCCGGGTCCGAGGAGCCCGGCGACCAGCGCCACGGTGGCGACACCGAGCGCGGCCCGCCGCGGCAGTCGGATGGCCGCGAGGAACCCGAGCGCCGCGATGATCCCGGCGACGAGCACGGCGTACCGGATCCATGGATGCCACTGGGGGGTGCGGTTCAACAGGGTGTAGCACCAGGCGGCGGTGGCGGCCATCGTGGCAGCCGAGACCACGGCGGCGGCGGGATGCCGGCGATGACGCCAGAGCAGCGCGCAGCCCATCCCCACCAGGGCACCGACCGCCGGGGCGAGCGCCACCGTGTAGTAGGCGTGGAAGATGCCCTTCATCTGGCTGAAGACGATGCCGGTGACGAGCAGCCAGCCGCCCCAGAGAAGGAAGGCGGCGCGGGCGCGGTTCGTCCGCGGGGCGCGCCGGGTGATCCACAGGCCGGCGACGAGCAGGATCAGTGCCGTCGGGAGCAGCCAGGAGATCTGACCGCCGACTTCCGAGCCGAACATGCGGGTCCAACCGGCCTGGCCCCACATGCCGCCCCCGCGGCCGCCCGGACCCCCGGGGCCGAAGATGACCGTGCCGCCGCCGGGAGCGGCGCCTGCCGCGCCGTTCCCGATGGATTCCGGCAGGCCGCCCATCCGGCCGCCCCGGCCACCGCCAACGCTGCCGGTCTCGTTGCCGGTAAGTCGGCCGAGTCCGTTGTAGCCGAGGGTGAGCTCCAGCAGGCTGTTGTGCTGTGAACCCCCGATGTAGGGGCGGGAGGACGCCGGAACGAGCTCCACGATCGCGATGAAGAGGCCGGCGGGGATCAGCAGTCCGAGCCCCGCGGCCAGGGTCTGCCGGACGCGCCGCCAGAACGAGGTCGGCGCGGTCACCAGGTACACCAGCGCGAAGACGGGGACGACGAGCAGTGCCTGCAGCAGCTTCGTCAGGAAGGCGAAGCTGACCAGGACCCCGGCGAACACCAGCCAGCGGGTGCTCGCCTGCTCGATCGCCCGCAACGTCGCGTAGGCCGCGGCGACCAGGAGCAGCACGAGCAGGGCGTCCGGGTTGTTGAACCGGAACATCAGGGCCGCGACCGGGGTCAGGGCCAGCACCGCGCCGGCGAGCAGGCCCGCACCGGCGGAGAACTGCCGCCGCACGGTCTGGTAAAGCAGGCCGACGGTGGCGACACCCATCAGCGCCTGGGGCACGAGGATGCTCCAGGCGCTGAGGCCGAAGATCCGGACGGACAGCGCCATGACCCACAGGGAGGCCGGCGGCTTGTCGACCGTGATTGAGTTGGCGGCGTCCGAGGAACCGTAGAAGAACGCCTTCCAGCTCACCGAGCCGGCCTGGACCGCGGCCGAGTAGAACGCGTTCGCCCACCCCGACGCGCCGAGGCCCCACAGGTAGAGCACACCCGTGCCCACCAGCAGGGTGACCAGTGCAGGTCGGACCCAGCGGGCGTCCTCGGCGGATACGTCTTCGGCGGATACGAGGCCACCGGAGCCGCCGACCGGGAGCCCGGTCTCGGTGGGGGCGTCGGGGGAGGGCACGTGGTGGGGCTGGTCCCTGGTCCACGGCATGCGCCGCCGATGTCCAGGGGCCCGACCGCCTCCGGAGAGGGGCACCGGGTCGGTGAGTATGGGCGACATGGGGATCACTGTCGACCGCGGACCTTTCGGCTTCTTGTGATCTACCTGTGCGCAGGCTGTGAAGCTCGGTCGGGGTGCGTCGGGCCGGTCAGGCGGGCAGGCTCGGACGGGACCGTCTCCGAGGGGGGGAGGCATCGGGGCAGCTCGACCATGAAGGCGGTGCGTCCCGGCTCGCTCGTGGCCCGCACGTGCCCGTGATGTGCCTCGACGACGGCGGCGACGATGGCGAGCCCCAGCCCGGTGCTACCGGCGGCGCGGGACCGCGAGCTGTCGCCGCGCGCGAAGCGTTGGAAGACCTCGGGGAGCAGATCCGGAGGGATGCCCGGGCCGTCGTCCACGACCGCGAGGATCGCCGTGGGGCCGCTCACGGTCAGGCTCGCCGTGACCTGGGTGCCAGGCGGCGTGTGGGTGCGGGCGTTGGCCAGCAGGTTCGCGAGAACCTGGTGCAGGCGGGCCGGGTCCCCGGTGACCGTGACCGGCTCCTCGGGCAGGTCGAGAGCGAAGCGGTGGCCCGGGGCAGCCACGTGCGCGTCGTTGACCGCGTTGACGATCAGCCGGGAGACGTCCACCGGTTCCCGGACCAGGTCCCGACCGGAGTCGAGCCGGGCGAGCAGCAGCAGGTCGGAGACCAGCGCCGTCATCCGCGCGCTTTCGGACTCGACCCGGCTCATCGCGTAGGTGACGTCCGCGGGGACGTGCTCGCGGGTCCGGCGGGTCAGCTCGGCGTACCCGCTGATCGCCGCGAGCGGAGTGCGCAGTTCGTGGCTGACGTCGGCGAGGAACTGGCGCATCCGCATCTCGCTCGCGTGGCGGGCGGCCAGCGCGGCACCGATGTGGCCGAGCATCCGGTTGAGCGCCGCCCCGACCTGGCCGACCTCTGTGCGCGGGTCGGTGTCTACCTGCGGCACCCGCACCGACAGGGCCACCTCACCCCGGTCGAGGGGTAGCTCGGCGACCCGGGAGGCCGTCGCTGCGACCCGCCGCAGCGGTCGCAGCGTGACGCGGACGATCGCCGTGCCGGCGATCGCGGCGGCCGCGACCCCCACCAGCGCCACCACCCCAGCGATCATTGTCATCCTGGTGAGGGTCGCGTTCACCTGTTTCATCGGCAGCCCGGTGACGACGATCATATCGTCATGGGTGGTCCTCGCGAGGAGCCGATAGTCACCCTGATCGCCGAACGCCCGGGTATACGGCCGCAGGTAGGCGGGAATGCCCGCGACGACGGCGGTCTCGGCGGTGGTCAGCTCCTTCCCCTCGCCGGCGGTATCGATGAAGGCCCCGTAGGTTCCATCCTCGCCCACGACGGCTCCCAGCGTTCCCGGATCGACCGGTCCACGGAAGAACCGGCGGACCCGCAGCTGCTGCGGGCTGAGGCTGGACGGCTGGTCGGCGGCAGCGGAGTCGGCGGCAGCGGTGGCAGCGGAGTCGGTGGCAGCGGAGTCGGCGGCAGCGGTGGCAGCGGAGTCGGCGGCGGCCGGGGCCGGGAGGGCCGGCAGGGCCGGGAAGGACGGGAGGTTCTGGAGAAAGGTGGGTTCCGGCCGGTCCCATCGCCCGCTGGCCTCCCGCAGCCGCCTGTCGAGCTGGTCGACGAGGACTCCTCGCAGCGCGACGGCGGTGACGAACACGATCACCAGCGAGACGGTCGCCAGCAGGAGCATCAGTAGGGCGAGCAGCCGGGTGCGCAGTGACCAGCGCGAGGGCGCGACCGGCACGATCCGGACCCGGTGAGCCGGGGAGCTCATGCCGGGCCCGGCGAGGTGCCCCTCGATGACGGGGTGGCGGAGGTCCTCGGTGCCAGCGCCGGATCGGCCGGCCGCAGGACGTACCCGGCCCCGCGCATCGTGTGGATCATCGGGGGGCGGCCGGCGTCGATCTTCTTGCGCAGGTACGAGACGTAGAGCTCGACGACGTTCGCCTGGCCGCCGAAGTCGTAGTTCCAGACCCGGTCGAGGATCTGGGCCTTGCTGAGCACCCGGCGTGGGTTGCGCATGAAGAAGCGCAGCAGCTCGAACTCGGTGGCGGTGAGGTGCACCGGCTGGCCGGCGCGCTGCACCTCCCGGCTCTCCTCGTCCATCGTGAGATCGCCGACGACGAGCCGGGCGCCCTGCAACGCCTCGGTGGTGCGCGCGGCGCGGCGCATCAGTCCGCGCAGCCGCGCGACGAGCTCCTCGAGACTGAACGGCTTCGTGACGTAGTCGTCGCCGCCGGCGGTGAGCCCCGCCACCCGGTCCTCGACGGCGTCCCGGGCGGTCAGAAACAGCACCGGTACGTCCGGGCTCTCCGCCCGCAGGCGCCGAAGCACCTCCAAGCCGTCCATGTCGGGCAGCATGATATCGAGAACCACCGCGTCCGGCCGGAAGTCGCGGGCGAGCCGCAGCGCTCCGCGACCATCCGCGGCGCTGCGCACTTCCCACCCCTCGTAGCGCAGCGCCATCGACAGCAGCTCCGCCAGTGTTGTCTCGTCGTCCACCACGAGGACCCGCACCGGTTGCATGGTGTCAGCTTCGCCTCCTTGGCTGGCTGTTACCTGAGGTCTTGCTGTGAGCCTGCTGTGAATGCCGGGTCTGTGAATGCCCGGCGGGGCCGCGGAATCGTAGGCGTGCCACTCGCCGCGATGTCCATCGACGAGACGACCGGGACCCCCTCGAATGGCAGCCTCTCCCGGGGTGGCGGGCCCGACGGCTTGGATGGGATGGACACCACGCTCGATCAAGTATTGCACCACATTTTGCCAAGATTTTATCTTGGTGAGACCAATGAGGGCGAGAGTAGTGAGGGATGGGTGAATCTCAACGAGATCACGATGTGATCTGTCGTCGGGTTGACCGTCGGAGTATCCCCCTTCAGGGGGTTCACCTGCGCAAACTGGGTAGGTGCACAGCATGGCTCGCCACAGTCGTCCTCGGTCCGCCGTCCGCGGTAACCGTCCCCGTATCGTGCGCCGGGTGGTACTGCCCACCGCAACTCTGGTCACCGCGGGAGTCGTGACCGTGGGTACGGCGTTTGCCTGTTCCAGGTCGTCCTCAGTGGCGTCGGTTCCCGGGGAAACCAGCCGCGTCGTCGCTGCCGTGGCTCGCGGCGCCGGCACCTTCCCGCCGTCGGCCGGGGATGCGGACGCGATTGCCGAGGCGGTCCGGACGAGCTCGTTCACCGCGAATGTTCCGCCGCAGAACTACGAGGTCACCGGAACCACCCTGGCCGCCAGCGACCCGAGCTGGGCACTGACCGAGCTGCGCCCGACCGTGGCCGATCTCGACCGGGCCGAGGGTGTACTGCATCACACGGGCTCCGGGTGGGAACTGGTCCAGCTCGGTACCTACGAGGTCGGGTGTGGCGTCGCGCCCGAGGCGGTGCTGGACGACCTCGGCCTGCAGTGCCCGCCACGGGACGGCGCGGTCTTTCCGACCTGATCTCCGGGAGTTCCGGGATCTCCGGGAGTTCCGGGATCTCCGGGCGGCGGCTGTGCCTGCCGGGACGGCCGGAGCGTCAGGGGGTGTAGATGATGTCCCAGAGCCGAGCGGTCATGTCGGTACTGGTGGTGGCGAGCAGGAGGCCGTAGGGGGCGAACGCGCAGCTCATCACCGTGCTGCTGTGCCCGGTGAGGGTGGCGATCGCGGACCCGGTCGCGACGTCCCACAGTTGCGCGGTGTCGTCGGTGCTCGCCGTCGCCAGCAGGTGGCCGTCCGGGGAGAAGGCGCAGCTCTGCGCCGAACCCGGCAGAGTGAGCACGGTGGTGCCGCTGGAGG
Source organism: Frankia sp. BMG5.23 (assembly GCF_000685765.2). Classification (NCBI taxonomy): domain Bacteria; kingdom Bacillati; phylum Actinomycetota; class Actinomycetes; order Frankiales; family Frankiaceae; genus Frankia; species Frankia sp. BMG5.23. The sequence continues at coordinate 84,431 of NZ_JDWE01000013.1, read as the reverse complement.
CGTCGGTGAGCCGGGTGCCCTCGTTGCCGCTCGTCGCGAGCAGCCGGCCGTCGGGGGAGAAGGCGCATCCGCCGGCGAAGTTCGTGTGCCCCGGCAGGCTCATGATGATCTCGCCAACCGTGACGTCCCACAGCAGGGTGGACTCCGCGCCGGCGGTGACCAGCAGCCGGCCGTCGGGGGAGAAGGCGCAGCCGTAGACCGAGCCGCGATGGCCGTTGAGGGTGGCAAGGTTTTTCCCGGTCGACGAACCCCACAGCCGGACGGTGCGGTCGGTACTGGTCGTGGCGAGCAGGCTGCCGTCCGGGGAGAAGGCGCAGCCGTACACGGGTCCCCGGTGCCCGGTCAGGGTCACCGTCTGGCGGGCGGCGTCAACGTCCCAGATGCGGGCCGTCTTGTCGCTGCCGGTGGTGGCGAGCAGCTTGCCGTCCGAGGAAAAGGCGCAGCCGTGCACGACCAGGCTCTTGCGTCCGCTGAGTGTGACCGACGTTCGGCCGGTGGCGACGTCCCACAGCCGGGTGCCGTCCTTGCTGGTGGTGGCGAGCAGCTTGCCGTCCGGGGAGAAGGCCGCCGAGGTGACGTCGCGTTCGTGTCCCTTGAGGGTGGCCCGCGCGGTGACCTCGACGTGGTGGGACGGGCGGCTGCTGCGCTCGAAGCCGCGCAGGTCCGCCGGCACCGCCGACCCCATCGGCACCGGCCCGGACGGAAGTGTGGTCGCCAACCAGTCGGCGTCGCGGACCGGAGTGCCGGGTGCCGCGTGGGTGTGGATGAGGCTACCCGGCGCCTCGGCGGCCAGGTCGAACAGGGAACCGTCGGTGAGGCGGACCCGCGCCAGCACGGCGCTCGCGTCGAAGCGCTCCCCGGGCTCGACGAGCCAGCGCACCATCGTCGCCCGCCCGCCGGGGATGTCCCAGCGAGCCGGTTGCAGGACCGGATTCGGGCGCGCCGCGGTGGTCCGGCGGGTGGAGACCGAGCTTGCCCAGGCGGCGGCGCCGAGCACCACGGCGAGCTCGGGATCGGCGGGGAGGTAGATCTGCTGCCCCGGCCAGTCGGTGCCGACCCCGAGCCGACCTTCGAGGATGTCGGTGACGACCGGGATCCGGGAGCTGCCACCGACGAGGAGCACCCCACTCAGCTTGTCCGGTCCGTAACCGGAGGACTTCAGCAAGTGCTGGCAGCAGGCCATCGTGCGGGCCAGGATGGGGGAGGCGAGCTGGGCGAACCGGTCACGCTGCATGCTGACCAGCAGGCCGGCCGGGCTGAAAACATCCTCCACCACGGCGATGTCGGAGAGTTGATGTTTCACTGCCCGGGCGAAGTCGAGCAGCTCGTGGCGGGTCCGGTTGGCCGTGGTCTGGAACGTCTCGCCGATCCCGGGCGGATTCAGTAGCGGTTCCAGCCCCGGCCCGTACAACCCCAGGATCTCGTCGAACAGAATCTGGTCGAGTTCGCGGCCGCCGCAGTCGTGCAGAGCCGAGTGGGAGAGCATCTCGTGCCGGCCGTCCTCACCGACCGCGACCAGCGCCCCCTCGAACGTCCCGCCGCCCAGGTCGTACACGAGCATGAGCGAGCCGGGCTCGGGCGCGACGCCGACCACCGGCGACCAGGCCGCCGCGACCGGCTCGGCGAGCAGGTCCACGTCGACGAACCCGGCGGCCTCCGCTGCGGCGATCATCGTCCGGCGCAGCGGGCCGGCGGGATCGTAGCTCGCCGGTATCGTGACGACGGCCCGCGACAGCGCCGCACCACCGAGCTGCTGTTCGGCCTCGGCCTTCAGCGCGGACAGCACCGCGGTCACCAGCACGTGCGCCGGATAGCTGCGGCCGTCGAGTGACACGGCGCTGTCCCGGGCCAGATCGCGCTTGACCTCGCCGCGGTACGCCGCGGGCCAGATCCGCTTGCGCCGCTCGGCGAGCGTGCCGACGATCAGGCTGCCGCCATCCACGAAGACCGACGCGGGCCAGCTCGCCGAGCCGCTCGCGGGCTCCTTCACCGGTTCGATGCGACCGTCGACGGCCAAGGCGGCCGAGGCACTGCAGGTGCCGTAGTCGATGGCGAGGATCGGCTCGCCCACAGCACCCCCTGTCCACGTTTCCAGTGGGCAGATCGTAGCGATGTCGACAAAGCCACCAGCGACACCCTCATCAGTGGGGCGAACGCCGGGACCGAATGTTTGTGACCGGTTGCCCCCCGTGGCGGCTTTCACCGGTGCGGACAGCGGCGGCCGGCGCTTGCCGGTATGAACAGGCGGACTGCCGACCTTCCCCGACGACCGACAGTCCGCGGAATCACGCCGGTGCGCCCCCGATTCGGCACCAAGCCATCTCGCTCCCCCCGACGATCCGGCCCGAACCCGTCGCACCGGCGCGGTCCCTACCCTCGATCCTGGTAGTTCCGATGGGCCGACACCATCCCTCAATCATCGGGGGAAAGCGGATGATCCCCGGCCGTTACCGATCCGTCCGGGTAATCCATCGGCTGGGGCGCCAGGGCGCGCGACGCAGGTCGCCCATGGCTGCCGCCAGCCCGGCTACCTGCTCGGCGGCCTGCTTGCCGAGATCAACGGCCACGGTGCGCGGTAGCGAGGACCCCTCGCCCGGGATCGTGCGCAGCCGGGCGACCACCGGTCCGAGCCGGATGATCTGAAGGTAGCCCGCGAGCGAATCGCCGGTGACGAGATGCAGGTGGGCGGACCCGGCCGTGCCGTCCGTGACGGGCCTGGCCCGGGCGACCAGGCGTCGGGTGAGTGCGGCGGCCCGCCGGTTGTTGCGCAGCAGCCACCGCGAGTCGTCCAGCCGGTACAGATCCGCGTCCGGGGTACCCAGCCAGATCGCGTGCCCACGGTGCACCGCCTGGATCTCACGGCCGTCCGCCTCGGGATTCGTGCCGTCACCGGGGATCGGTTGGTCAGCCGGATGGGCCGTCGCGACGTCGGGAGATCTGATCCGCCACATGCCGACGGGGAGCGCCTCCGGTCCCAGGAACGACCCGCGGAAGGCCGCCCAGAGACGACAGGACCGCGGATGACCCTCATCCTCGCCGCCTCCCCCGCCCATCCTGACGAGGGTGTGACCGAAGCCGGCGCAGGGCAATCCCTCGAAATCAAGGGGCCTCAATCGAGGGGGCTCAGCCGAATCCGAGCTCGCGGGCCCAGAGGGCGGCCGCGGTGCTGGGCGGGATCGTCGCCGGGGCGTCGGGATGGCTCGCCACGTACTTCGCCTTCGCCGTGCGCAGATAGTCGGCGACGACACTGGCCTTGACGTTCATCGCCCGCGCCGCTTCCCGGTGGGACATACCCCGGCAACCGACGAGGACCATCACCTCGGCCTCCCGCGGGGAGGGCCGGTGCAGGCGGCGCCGTCGGCGGGCGGCGTCGAAGATTCGATCGAGCAGGTCGTGCACGGCGGCGGCGGTCATTCCCCACTCGCCGCGCAGCTCGTCAATGAGGTCGCCCTGGGCGAGTCCGCGCAGCAGGTTCCGTTCCCCGGGGCCGATCTCGCCCCGGGACAGCGGTCGCCGGTGCGCATCCTCCAGCAGAAACCCGGCGAGGCGGGCGGAGACGTGGAAGCTACCCCCGGCGACGGCGGTCACCGCCGCCACGAACTGCTGGGCCGGGGCGGTCTTCTCGACGAAGCCGCGAGCCTGCGCGGCGACCGCGTCGAGGACCTCGTCCGGTGTCGCAACCCCGGAGGTCGCCAGCACCCGAAGACCGCGTCGATGCAGGTCGGCCACGGCGGCGGCCCCGGACACCCCGGGCAGGTGCAGGTCGCACACCACGATCCCGGGCGTGGTGTCCCGGTCGAAGGTCTCCAGGCTCGGGGCCGGCGCCAGCACGGAGAACCCCGCGCCGGCGAACCTGGCGGCCAGCGATTCGGTGGCGATCGGATGATCGTCGATGATCGCCACCGAGACCGGCCGGCGATCGACGCTCATCGGCCGGTCCCGGGCGCGCCGGCTCCGGTCGGCTCGGCGGCGGGCCAGCGGAAGGTCACCTTCGTCCCATCGCCCGGCCAGGCGGTCACCAGGGTCTCCCCGCCATACCGGCGCAGGGCGGAATAGCTTCCGGTCATGCCCCCGCCCGCTCGGACGGAGCCGGGATCGAACCCCACGCCCCTGTCCCGGACGACCACCAGCACCGAATCCGCGTCGCCCTCGACGAAGAGGTGGACCTCGTCGGTGCTGGCGGAGTGTCGGACCACGTTGCGCAGGGCCTCCCTCGTCGCGGCCACCAGTGCCTCGCGGACCTCCGCGGGCGGTTCGCCCTTGATCGACACGAAGGGCACCAGGGCGAGCCCCTCGTCGGCCAAGGCGTCCACGACCGCGGACATCATCTCCTCGAGGCCGTTCTGGGTGGAGTCCGGTGAAGCCGTGCCGTCGACGGCCAGGGCCCGCGGGTCCATCCCGCGTGGATCCATGATGATCCGACGCGCCCGCTGTGCCCCGCGCCGGGCCTCCCGGACGAGTGCCGGTGAGGGCACTCCACCGGCGGCAACATGATCGACGACGGGGAGCAGGTAGTCGTGGATCTCCCGATGGGTGATCTCACGCTGGCGCAGGCTTTCGGCCTCCTTCTCCTGCTCGATCGCGAGCCGCCCGGCCGCCGCGGCCTCGTCCTGGGCGGCCGCGGTCGCCGCGCAGAGCGCGCGCAGCTCGCGGGCGATGAGCATGGCGACGACGTACCACAGGGCGAAGCCCAGCAGGTCCGAACCGAGCTTGAGGGAGACATCCGGCAGCACGGCCAGGCTCCATGCCGCCATCAGGACGGCCACCGCACCGACCGCGAGCAGCGTCAGCCCGAGGCCGAAGCCGATGCCCGCGGGTGCGACGAGGCTGAACGGCACGAGCTCAGTCATGATCTTGTTGCGTTCGTCGGGTTGCGCGGCTCTGGACCCGACGAGCATCAGCGCCACGCAGAAGGCGACGTCCGCCAGGACCAACCGGGGGGACAGCCGGCCCGGCCGCCGCCAGACCCGCCAGGTGAACCAGGATGCCTCGACGGCCGCGGCAGCCACGATCAGCACGGCGATCCACGGGTGGCGCAGGCGAGCCCAGCCGAAGAGCGGGATGATCACGAACGTCGCACAGGCTGCTCGGGTGTAGCCGACCATCCGGGACATGCGTTGCTCGGTACGTTGGATGACGTCGCAGGAAGAAGCCGCCGATCCAACCAGCCCGGTCATAGTGCGCAACGGTAGCGAGCCAGCCACAGATCGACCAGCGTCTGCCAGCGCCTGACCAGAAGGAGCGGGCATCTGGTCGTCCCGGTGTGTGAAGAGGGCCATCCGGGCACCGCAATCAGATGCAGACCACGTATCCCGTCATCGTCACGGTCGCGCCGCCGGGTCCCGGCCCGACGCCACCCGAGCCCTCGCCGCCCTCGCCGATCCCCGATCCTGTTCTGCCCGGTCCCGAGCCGACGCCACCCGAGCCCGCGCCGGATCCGGTACCACCGCCCGGCCCGGGGCCGGATGTTCCGATCCCGCCGAACCTGCTGGTCCTCCCGCCAGCCGGGAATCGCGCCGCCGGAATGGGTAGACCGAGGGCATGATGCACCGACCAGCTGGAATTCCCGCGCAGGAGCTGACCGACGTCGATCTCGTCCGAGAGCTGCGGCACCTGCATCGTACCCGGCACGATGCCTTCATCGCGGGGAGCGAGGACGCCTTCGAGACCCACACCGCACGGATGCTGGAGCTCGAACGCGAATACCTGCGGAGGTTCCCGGACGCCGCGAGTCCCGATCCGCGCCGGACCCGAGCCGGCAGACGGCGTGCCGCCGGAGTTCCCGTCTGAGCGGTTTCAGGGGCGCGGTTTCAGGGGCGCGTGGCTTCAGGGGCGGACGCGGGTGAGCGCGTCGAGGTAGATGTCGACCACCTGGCTCGGGTCCGGCCGGAGGTAGGAGCGTCCTGCGGTCGCCGCGGCGATGCGCGACAGCGCGGTGAGGTCGGCGTCGTTGCTGTAGGCGATCATGATTATGGCGACCGGCCGCTTCGGGTCGTACTCGGCGTGCAGCTGTTCGATCAGGCTGTCCAGGCTCGGCGCGGCCGCACCCCGGTTCGTGTCGCGACCGTCGGTGAGGATGACGACCTGGTTGAGCCGGCCGGGGACGTAGTGCTGGGTCAGGAAGCGGAAGGCCGCGAGCGTGGTGGCATACAGATCGGTGGCTCCGCCGGGGACGATCCCGGCCTGCGCGGCGATCAGCTCGTCCCGATGGGTGCCGCCTCGTCCGGGTGCGTTGAGCGCAGCCATCGGCACGAGATCCCGGTAGCCATGGACTCCCTGGGCGCCCTGCTCGCCGGAGAACCGCCAGAGACCGACCTGGCTGTCGGGTGCGAACAGGCGCAGGCCGGCCAGGGAGGTCTCGACGGCCGCCTGCAGCCGAGTTCTTGACGGGTCGGTGCCCGGGACCGGTTCGGCCATCGATCCGGAGCTGTCGAGCGCCACGAGGGTGGCACCACGCTGACGGGCATGGCGGAAGAACCGCCGAGCCGTGCCGAGCGTGCTGTCGGAGGCGTCCGTGCTCGCCAGCTTCGGCGGGACGGAGCGCACCCCGTCGGTCGCGTTGAGCGTCCCGGCCAGCCCGCCTGGGTCATCGTGGCCCGCCAGCTCGGTGGGTGTGCGGAAACCGGCTCCGCTGAGAGCCGCGCGGCCCGCGTCCCCGCGCAGGAACGCGGCGAAGGCGTCCGCCGCGGCCCGCCGGGACGACGAGCTCGCCGTCTTCTTCAGGACGATGTACGGCACCGTCGCCGTGAACATCCCGTCCGAGGGGTAGGACGCCACCAGCGTCGTGGCCGGGGGGTTACCGTTCTGGCTTGTCAGGGACCGGTTGTAGGCGATGACATCGGCCTCCAGAGCCGGGAAGGCCGAGGGAGCGGATCCGGCCGCGCCGTTCTCCGTGCCGCCGGTGCGCACCGAGTCGAAGAGTTGCTGGTCATACTCTGGCAGCCAGTCGATGGAGCGTTCCTGCCGGAGCACGGTGAGCTGGGCCGCGCGATCCTGGTCGAACGTGCCGGTGGTCATCTCGGCCGCGGTGAGTCCGCGGGCGGCGCCCACCGTTGCGATGACGGCCCGCAGCGCGGCGGCCGAGTGCTCCGGATTGGCCATGGCGAACCGGAAGTCCCCCCACTGGGGCTCGCCCCGGTGGGTCCAGAAATCGGCCTCGCCCGCGGCCGCGGCCAGTTCGGCCCAGGTCACATGATGTTCGGGCCAACCGAGGCGCTGTGCCATGAGTCTCGGCATGGCGATGACGACGGGCGATCCCGCGATCGTCGTGGCCTTCGCCGGCAGTTTCGCCGTGACCGGGTCCGATTCCTGGCCCAGCTCCAGCCAGTCGGCCGACTCCGGGATCCAGACGTCGGGCGGCCCGGGGGAGTCCGGCGACTCCGGCCGGGACAGCGTGTCGAGCACCCGGTCGGAGGCGACCACCGACACGGCGAGGGTCACGCACGGGCCCGCCGAGCCCTCGGCACCGGCGCGCTGACGATCGAAGTCGGCGGCGAGCCGGCTGATCGGCGCCGCGAGTGCCGGCGCGGTGGTGATGGTCAGGGTGGCCCGTTCGCCGCCGTCCGCGCATTCCCCGGCCGATCCGGCATCCCAGGCGGCGCGGGCCGCGAACCCGATCCCGGTGGCGGTCAACGCGCCCAGTACAAGCAGCGCCGCGCCGCTGACGATGCCCAGGCCGACGGTGACGGCACGGCCGCGGCCACCGGCCCGGGACCCGCCATACCGGGACGCGCCGTGATGGGACGCGCCACCACGAAATCTGTTGCGGCGGGATCGATGGCGGGCGTCGGACACGGAGACGTCCTTTCCGCGAGCGAGCGTCGTGTCCGTCCCTGACCCGCCACCAGCACGATGGTCTGCGTAACGTTTCCCGCCGAGCCCATCGCGCAGCGCCCGACACCATCCCCGGGTGTCCGGCCAGCCTCAGATGGTGATGGTATGGTGCCCCGCGCCGGTTCCCGTGCCGCCGATACTGCCGGTGGCCCGGTTGGGCGTCATCCTTTCTTGGAATACCGGGGTTCGCTGTTGTTCTTCCGTTTCTCACGTCGTTGCGGCGGTGTTCCTACTCATGGGTCCTTAGCGTTCTACCCGGGCTGGGTGTGCGTGTCGCCGCTGGCGAGGTCGGCGGGGGTTTCGAGGTCGGCGGGGGTGTTGACGTCGGCGGGTGAGCCGGTGCCGTCGCAGGGCACGCCGGTGACCTCTCCCGGGTGGGCCCGCAGCCACGCCCGGGCGCCGGCCTCGCCGCGCGCGAGAGCCGCCACCTCGGGCCAGACCGAGCGGCGTAGCAGGACGGGATGGGCCGGCCGGCCTCCGTAGGTGGCGGTCATCGCCGGATGGGCCGACCCCGGGTCGGCCGCGGCGGAGATCAGACGTTGCACCGCCGCCGCGCCGAGGGAAGGTTGGTCCACCAGGGTGACAACCACGGCGTCGGTGTCGGTGCCGACCAGGGCGGCGAGACCGGCCCGCAGCGACGCGCCGACACCCTCGGTCCACCGCGCGGCCGATACCAGGCGAACCTCCGGTATCAGGCCGGCCGTGGGTTCCAGGCCGATCTCGGGCGCATCCCAGCCCGCGGGCGCCGGCCCGGCGACCCGGCGGGTGGCGAGGCGTCGCACGACGATGCCCACCTCGTCCGCGGCGGCGCCGGTGACGACCACGACCGGCCGGCAGCCCCCCGCCGTGAGCAGGCGGACACCCCGCTCGACCAGCGTCACACCGCCCAACTCGACCAGAGCCTTGGGGCGTCCCATCCGCCGTCCTGCCCCGGCAGCGAGCAGCAGACCGGCGACGTTCACCGGATTCGCGGCGTGGATGCCCCACGAGAGATTCGTGAAGTCACATTTTCACCTTCGTGATCTGGACAGGCATCGGGCTGCTTCTGGTCGGTGATGCCTGGCCATGCTAGGCGGAGCCGTCCCACGCTGGCTGGTCGCGGTTCGTCGGGATGCTGGAGTACAAGGCCGCCCGGTACGGCCGGACCGTGGTGAAGGTCGACCGGTGGTTTGCGTTGTCGCAGGTCTGTTCGGCGTGCGGGGTGAAGGACGGGCCGAAACCACTGACCGTCCGGTCGTGGACGTGCCCGGCCTGCGGGGTCGTCCACGACCGGGATGCGAACAGCGGCGTAGCAGGCGGGAATCTCCACCCTTCAGGGCGGAGAGGACGTCAAGAGGCGGCGATACCGAAGATGCCGACCGTCATCGACCTCGGGCGATACGTAGCGACCCCGCATCGTGTTAATGGGGCCTATCCTGGTCGACGATGCGGGCCAACATCGACAACAGGGCGGTCTGTTCCTCCTCGGACAGCGGCGCCAGCAGCTTGTCGTTCATCTGGTCGATGCGGTCCGCCACCTGACCGTGGGTCGACTCTCCCCGCTTGGTCAGCCGCAGGACGTTGCGCCGGCCATCACGCGGGTCACGGACCCGGCGGATGAGCCCACGCTGCACGAGCCTCGCCACCACATCGGCCACCGTCGACCGATCCAGGGAGGCTCGTTCTCCGAGCGTGCGCTGATCAATATCGGGATCAGCGAGCAGGCTGTTGAGGACCACGAACTGCGGAGGTGTCGTCTCGGTCGAGACGGTGGTGGTCCAGAGCTGATAGGTCACCTGCTGGAGCCGGCGGGCCAGCTGGCCGGGATGGCTGGACAGGTCGACCACGCCGTGGCCGCCCGGGGCGGCCGGCCGCGAGGTCAGGGTGGCCGGCCCAGTGGCGCGTTGTTCAGGGAGGCGTTCGCCGGAGTTCTCCGGTGCGGCTGTTTCCCCTCCGAGGGCCCTGGCCAACTGGTCGGATCGTGTGCGCGTGTTCAGGGTTCGCTTCCAATCCGGTGTCGAAGTAGGCGGGCGACAGGTTTGCCGCGAAGGTCATCATCGCTCATGTCGACGCTCGGTGTCGTCAAGCCGTGAGATTCAGGTGTCTATCAGGCGTCGAAGTGGTAACTCTTGTGGCATGTAGTGAAATTATAACTACGGATAGCCGGACGGCGCCATGCTTCTGTAGTAGTCCTGTCACCGCTTCGAGGTAGTCATTTAGAGGTGTCGCAATCGCGACAGCCACCTGCCGCCCGACTCCGGTGGGGTACGCGAGGTGCATCACATGGTTCCCGCGGGTACGGGCAGCGGTATGGAGGATGCGCCCAGAGGCCTGCGGGAGAGTCTGAAACGCGTGGCTGTGACCCTGAAGGAGGCGGGCATCCCGTTCGCTCTCGGGGGCAGCTACGCCTGCTGGGCCCGGGGCGGCCCCGAGCCGGTCCACGACGTCGATTTCATGCTGCGCGAGGACGACGTGCCGCGGGCGGTCGAGGTGCTTGCGAACGCCGGCCTGCGCCCGGTCGACTCACCCGAGGACTGGCTCACCAAGGTGTTCGACGGCGAGGTGCTGGTCGATCTCATCCACCATCCGGTGGGTCGGGCGGTGACCCAGCAAACGCTGGAGCGGTCCAGTGAGATGTCGGTGGACTCGGTGCGCATGCCCGTGCTGGATGCCACCGACTGGTTCGAGATGACCCTGTTGGCCCTGGAGGAACGGTACTGTGACCTCGCTCGCGTGATACCGATGATCAGAGCGATGCGGGAGCAGGTCGACTGGGATCAGGTACGTCGCGCGACGGCCACCTCCCCCTTCGCCGAGGCGGCCCTGCTCGTGGCCACCCGGCTCAACCTGATCCCGGCCGCCGGTCGTGCAGTGTCGGCCGAAGGTGCTCCGTCTACCGAAGGTGCTCCGTCGGCCGGGGGCACCCCCACGGGTTCACGTCCGCACGGCCCGTTGGTGCCAGCGGGTGGGGCGGTGCCAGCGGGTGGGGCGGTGCCAGCGGGTGGGGCGGTGCCAGCGGGTGGGGCGGTGCCAGCGGGTGCGGCGGAGCAGGCCGGGACCGCGAAGCGGATCGCCGACACCGCCGGGTACGGGGCACTGAACCTCACCGAGGCCGATGAGTATCTTGCCGGTGACCTGCACGAACGCCTCGCCGAGGATCCAAGGGTGGCCGAGCTCGGGCTGGAGGTGGTGGTGGATGGCCAGCAGATCCTGGTCGAGGGCGAGGTCGCCACGGACGCCCGCCGCCGGGCCGTCGCGGATGTGCTCGCCGAGGCGCTTCCCGGACGCCTGGTGAGTAACGAGGTCACCATCGCGGATCGGGGGATGCCGACCGAGGCGCCGCCGAACGTGGAGACCATCTCATGATCAGAATTGCCGCCGTCGGCGACATCCACCTGGGCGTGGACAGCCGCGGAACCTTCGCACCGCTGCTGCGTGGACTCGCCGGTCGGGCGGACGTGCTGCTGCTGGCCGGTGATCTCACCCAGCGGGGGCTGCCGGCCGAGGCCGAGATCGTCGCGGCCGAGGTGGCGGACGCCGAGGTGCCCGTCGTCGCCGTCCTGGGTAATCACGACTACCACGGCGGTGCCGAGAACGAGATCATCGAAATGCTGGCCGATGCTGGCGTGACCGTCCTCGAAGGCGGCGGCACGGTCCTCGACATCGACGGCCGCCGTCTCGGAATCGCCGGCGTCAAGGGATTTGGCGGGGGGTTCGCCGGGGCCAGCGGAAGCGACTTCGGCGAACCACTGATGAAGGCGTTCATCCGGCACACGAAGGACGCCGGATCCCGGCTGCGCGGTGCGCTGGAAAGTCTGGATTGCGAAATCCGTGTGGCTTTGATGCACTATGCTCCGGTACCGGACACGCTCATCGGCGAGCGAACCGAGATCTTCCCGTTTCTCGGCAGCTACCACCTTGCCGAGGCGGTGGACGCGGGGGCCGCCTGCCTTGCGCTGCACGGTCACGCCCATGCCGGTTCGGAGCACGGGATGACGGCCGGTGGGGTGCCGGTCCGTAACGTGGCCCGGCCGGTGATCAGGAAAGCCTATGCGCTTTACGGGGTGGGCGAGATGGCCACCACCGGGCGCCCGGGCTCGGACCGCGCGGGCCTACAGCGCTCGGCTGGCGCCGCCAGCCCGGCCGTCGTCCCGCCAGCCGTCCCGCCAACCGGTCCGGCAGCCGGGACGCCCCGCTCCGCGGCGGACAGCCCCTCGACGCTGTCCCGCCCCAGTTAGCTATTCCGCGGTAGCTATCCCGCCCCAGGCAGCCGTACCCGGACCTCACCATCGGAGATCCACACATCGAACCGCGGCTGGGGCGCGGTCGCGGGACCATGCACCACCGCGCCGTCCGTCACCCGGAAGGTGCTGCCGTGCCAGGGGCAGCGCAGGCAGGTGAAGCCGTCCCTTCGGATGATCTCTCCCTTGTGCAGTGGTCCGGACAGGTGGCTGCACCGGCCGGCCAGTACGTCGACGTGGTCTCCCTTCCGGAGGAGGACGACCGGCACATCCCGCAACAGCCGCGCCTCGGGTCGGCCGTCCGCCAGTTCGTCCAGAAGGGCGAGCGGATGCCAACCGGGCGGCAGCAGGTGGGGTACCTCCTCGGTGTGGTTGGCTCCCGACGCCTGCCGGTAGGCCAGATGACCGCCGAGGTAGGCCGACGTGCTGGCCGTGGCGAGGCCGAGCAGCGCGAGACGACGGCCGAGGCGGCCGTTGCCACGCCATCGGATGCCGAGCGAGGCGGCGTAGCAGCAGGCCGCCAGACTGTTCGTCGCGGCGTGCGCCACCCCGACCCGCAGTTGGCGCTCATGCAGCTCGGAGTAGTCGGCGAGGCCGCTGGCGGCGGCCGAGACCGCCGCGAGCAACCCCGTGGCGATCAGTACCCGGGCCGCCCGTTCGGACCCCTCGTGACGTCCCGCGAGCAGGTCCACGATTCCCGCGGAGATCCAGGTTCCGATGGGGAGCGCAGCGAGCGCCGGATGCAGAGGGTGACCGAGCGGCACGCCGTGCAGGGTGTCCCGGATGGTCCCGTCGTGCAGGGAGCGGCGGACCATGTCACGGATCTTCACTGCCACCGGGTCGAGAGCTTCGGCCCGCTCCAGGCGTTCGGCGGGTCTGACCAACACGTTGTGGGGTATCCGCACCATGGATGCCGGTGTTCCCGCCCATCGCTGGCCGTGAACATCTGCTGACCGGAGAAGCCGGGTGGCCCGATCGCGGGTTTGCTTCGTCCGTCAGCGCGCACCACTGAAACAGCGGAAAGGAACGAGAACATGGCAGTGGATCGCGGAAGCACCAAGCACGGCCCTGTGCGCGACGACATCTTGGCGCACGAGGTCGAGGGGCTTGTGCGGGCCGGGCGGGACACGCGGGCGGAGGAATGGCGCTCCGCTGAACCGTTCCCCGAGGAAGCGACCGGTGGCCCGCAGAACCTGGATGCCGCTGGGTCGCGGGTCGGTGTGCCGGCCGGGATGACGCCGGTGGACGTCGAGGAACGCTCCGAGCTCGCCCGCTGGCTCGGCCGGGCGGTCTTCCCCGCCAACCGTGACGAGATCATGGATCATCTGCGTCATCAGCACGCCCCGGACCGGGTGGTTGACGAGGTCGCCGGTGCGCCGCCCGACATCCAGTTCACCTCGTTGGGCGCGCTGTGGCGGGTACTGCGACCCGGCCCTCCTCACGTGGAGTCACGGCGTCACTGAATCCGTCCGATGATCCATAATATGACCAACATCATGAAGTAGTCGGTATGACGCCGTAGCCGGCGGGGTACGGAAACACCCGTGGGTGGCGGGCTCGCCGCGAGCGTTCTGCTGCTCGTCGGCTTCGCGATGATCGGAGCGTTCAACGTTTTTGCCTTCGGTGCCCTCGCCGGCCTGTGGGCGTTGGGTATCGCATGGATCATGGTGCTCGGCCCGCGGGCCATCGATCGCCGGGTCGTCCGCGCTCGGCTGCGGGAGGCGCTGCGGGGGGTGCGGCGGAGACGCCGGTGGCCCGGTGCCTTGTTCCCGTGGGCCCGGGACTGCGTGACACGCCGGTGGCCTGGGTAGGACACGCCCATGGGTACGAGTGGGTTCGGCTATGGCGACCAACGACCCGGATCAGGTGATCTGCTGCAGACCCTCGTAGCCGGTCTGGATCAGACGGAGCGGGAAGATACCCTGCGGCTGTTGCGACGGCGGCTGGTGGAGGACCGGGCCGCCGCGTGCGGCGGCCAGCGGGACCGTCAGGTGGATGTCGGCCCGCGGACCCGGGCGGCGCGTGGGCCGACGAAATCGCAGGCCGCGGGCATCCATCGTCACCGCGGATGAACGGTGGCGTCAGGATGAACGGTGGCGTCAGGATGAACGGTGGCGTCAGGATGAACGGTGGCGTCAGCCGCAGCAGCCGCCGCCGCAGCACGCGCCCCCGCCGGCGGACGGCGAGGCCATAGCCGGAGCCGGCGTGGCCGAGCCGCGGCTGACGGCGATCGCAGAGAAGATCCGCGAGGTCTCGGTGTGTCCGGAGGGGCAGCTCACCGCGCTGTCCGGCACGGACTCGTGCATGCTGCGGCGAACCTCGAACGATGCGTCACATACCCGGCAGCGGTAGTCGTAGGCAGGCACGGCACCAGGATATGCGGCCGCCGTGAGGCGAGCGTCGGATTCGGCGGATGGCGAGAACGGGTGAGCGGGAGAAGGCCCGACGTACGCTGGCTGTATGCAGCCGCCGGAGGGCCCGCAGGTGGTCGCCGAGGTTGTCCGGGGGCTGCGCGGCGGTGCGCCGTTCGTGGAGAGTTGCCATCACGGCACCGTCATCGGCCTCGGTCGGGATGGGGACAGCGCGCTCACCGTCGGCGTGCCCGACCACCCGATCTTCCCCCGATCGGCGGTCAAGCCCCTTCAGGCCGCCGCGATGCTTCGTGCCGGGCTGGACGGCATCTTCCTGAGCCGGGAGATCCCCGGTGACCTGCTTGCCATCGTGTCCAGTTCCCACAGCGGCGAGCCGGTGCATCTCGCGCGGGTGCTGGAGATCCTCTCGGTAGCGGGCGTCTCCGTCGACACCCTGCGCTGTCCCGCCGATCTTCCGTTGGGCCCGGCCGCGGCCCAGGCGCACCTTCGCGCCGGGGGCCGCGCGGAGCCGGTGCTGATGAACTGCTCCGGCAAGCATGCGGGGATGATCGCCTGCTGCGTGGCGGCCGGCTGGCCGATCGAGAACTACACCGACCCCGATCATCCGTTGCAGCAGGTGATCCGGCGCACGATCGAGGAGCTGATCGGCGAGGAGATCGTCGCGACCAGCGTGGACGGGTGCGGGGCCCCGTTGTTCGCGTTCTCGCTCACGGGCCTGGCTCGCGGGCTGCGGGCGATGGTCCGGGCCGCGCCGGGCGGCCCCGAGCGGCGGGTCATCAACGCCATGCGGGCGCATCCCGAGCTGATCGGGGGTGTTGGCCGGTCCGACACCGACCTGATGCGGGCGGTACCCGGCGTCGTCGCGAAGAACGGCGCCGAGGGTGTCACGGTGGTGGCGACGTCCGAGGGTCACGCGGTCGCGGTCAAGATCGCGGATGGGAGCGGGCGGCCCGGCGTCCCGGTCGCGCTGGCCGTGCTGACCCGCCTGGGTGCTCTTCCCGGTCCGGACGCCCCCGGGCACCAGGAGCTCGACTTCGCCCAGCTCGCCGTGCTCGGGGCGCCCACGGTGCTCGGCGGCGGGCGCCCGGCCGGTTCCCTACGCGTGCGGCTACCGGTCTGATCCGGGCGGGGGAGTGCGGTCGGCGCGGACGCCCCGGTCCTCGCCTGCTCGGGGACGGGGGTCGGAAGGCGCCCGACGGGGACGGCTCGCCACGGTGACCGCGACGGGCGGGATCATCGCCGCGACCACCATCATGATCATGGCGGCGGTCACGGAGTACAGCCGCACCACGGTGCCTGCCGAGATGAACAGGGTCAGCGCCACCAGCATCAGGGCGAGGTAGCGG
The DNA here is from genome assembly GCF_000685765.2 of Frankia sp. BMG5.23. Lineage (NCBI taxonomy): Bacteria > Bacillati > Actinomycetota > Actinomycetes > Frankiales > Frankiaceae > Frankia > Frankia sp. BMG5.23. Next base: position 68,660 of record NZ_JDWE01000013.1, on the reverse strand, counting down.
CGACGGACCATCGGATCGGCACCCGGGCCCGGTGCACCCGGGCCCGGTGCGGATGGGCCCGGTGATGATCGGCCCGGTGATGATCGGCGCGGCGCGGACGGGTGAGGCGTGCCGGCGGCGAGGCGCAGGTCGTAGCGGCGCCGCCGGTCGGGGTCGCCGAGAACGCGGTAGGCGAGGGTGACCCGATCGAAGGCCGGTGACGAACCACCGGCGTCGGGATGGGTGCGGCGGGCGGCCACGCGGTAGGCATGCCGGATCTGCTCGGCGGTGGCGCTGGGCGGTACGTCCAGCACCTCGTACAGCGAGCGTTGCACGCGCATCGGGGTGTCTCCTGCCATTGCCGACCACCCGACCGGGCGGCCGCGAGCCCGGTGTCATGGCGAAAGTACCTACACATGACCAGAATGGGCCTTGGACGGCCCGGGGCGAGCGCGAGTCGGGAGGCCGGGACAGCGGCAAAATAGGATTTTCTGTGCGTTGTGGCTCTTGGCTCTCAGGATCGTCTTATCGGGCGTGCCGGCCTCATTCCGGTTCGGCCGACGGCGCGCTCGGGGCGCCGCGTGCACACCAGGGTGGGACAGGATGGGTGGATGGGGCAACGGCAGAACTCGGAGATTGTCACCGAGGTCGCGTCGCTGGTACAGGATCCGGACATCGCCGAGCGGCTGACCGTGACCGGACCCGCCGACGTCCTGCCCAGCCTCTACCGGGTGACGACGGTGGCGACCGCGTCGGTGGCGGCCGCGGCCGTCGGGGCTAGCCGCCTGCTCGCGGCCCGCGGCGGCGGGGCCCCGCCGGAGGTCACCGTGGACACTCGTCACGCGAGTGCGGTCTTCCGCAGCGAACGGTACCTGCGAGTGGCCGGCAAGCCACCGCCGAGCCCGTGGGACCCGATCTCCGGGTACTACCGCACCGGGGACGACCGGTGGATCCAGCTGCACTGCAACTTCCCGCACCACCGCAACGGGATCCTGGATCTTCTTGGGACGCCGGGCGAGCGCGCCGCCGTCGAACGGGTCATCCGCCGTTTCGAGGCCGAGCCGCTGGAACTCGAGCTGCACGCCATGGGTCTGTGCGCCAGCATGGCCCGTAGCGAGCGGGAGTGGCGCGAGCACCGGCAGGCCCGGGCGGTTGACGAGCTTCCCCTCGTCGAGGTGCGCCGGCTCGGCGACGGCCCGGCGCTCGCCGCGCCCCCGGCCGAGACGCCGGCCGCGGGTCTGCGGGTGCTCGACCTGACCCGGGTCATTGCCGGTCCCGTCGCCGGTCGCACGCTGGCCGCCTACGGAGCCGACGTCCTGCGGGTCGGCGCCGCCCACCTGCCGGAGGTGCACACGGTGCTCGTCGACACCGGGTTCGGCAAGCGCAACGCCTTCCTCAACCTGCGGGTGACCGCGGACGCCCGCCGGCTGCGCGAGCTGATCGCCTCGGCGGACGTGGTGCTCCAGGCTTACCGGCCGATGGCCCTCGACCGGCTCGGCTTCGGCCCGGAGGCGGTCGCCAGGATCCGGCCGGGCATCGTCTGCGCGACCATCACCGCGTATGGACGGCAGGGCCCCTGGAGCGGTCTGCGCGGGTTCGACAGTCTGGTCCAGACCGCGTCCGGCATCGCGACCGCCGCCGCGGCGGTGACCCGGTCCGACCGCCCCGTGCCGCTGCCGGCACAGGCCCTTGATCATTCGACTGGCTACCTCACCGTCTACGGGGTGCTGGACGCGCTGGCGCGCCGGGCGACCGAGGGGGGCAGCTGGCACGTCGGTGTGTCCCTGACCCGGACCGGTCGTTGGCTGCAGGGGCTGGGACACCACGACACGCTCGCGCTCCCCGACCCGACCCGGGAGGAGGCCGAGGAGTTCTGCGCCACGATGAACAGCGAGTTCGGACCCCTGTCGTACATCCGCCCGGCCGCCACCGTGGCCGGCGTCGCGCCGAGCTGGAGCTCCCCGCCGGCACAGCTGGGCACCAGCCCGGCGGTCTGGGCATAGCCATGCTGAGGTGCCGGGTTCCGCGGGATCGTGCCGGTGTGTAACCGTGCGCCGCCCCGTCCATCCGGGGGGTGGTGCGAATTGATGCTGGTTAGCACGTCATTCTCTATGCGGTGGCGCACCGGCTCGCGGGCCGGGCGCGTCGGGGTGACTGGGCCGGGCCATGGCATCGGAGTCGGGTCTGGCGGGACCGGAGGAGGAATTGCATGGGTAGGCGCCCGCTCCTGGGAGCGATAGCCCTTGCCGCGACCGTGGCGTTGACCGCGGCGGCCTGTGGAAGTGACAGTGGTTCGTCCTCGAACGGGAAGCAGACCATCACGATCGGCTTCCAGGGAGTTCTCTCGGGCGACAGCCAGCAGCTCGGTCTGAACGCCCTCTACGGCGTCCGGACGGCGATCGCCGAGGTCAACGCGGATGCGAGCGCGCCGTTCCAGCTCAAGCTCGTCGAATCCGACGATGGCGGCTCGCCGGATCAGGGCCCGACGGCAGCCCAGAAGCTGATCGATGACTCCAAGGTCGTCGCGGTGGTCGGCCCGATGTTCTCCGGCGCCACCAAGGCGAGCGAGCCGGCCTACACCCAGGCCGGGCTGCTGTCGGTGAGCCCGTCGGCGACGAACCCCGCGCTCACCACCCTGGGCTTCAAGACCTTCTACCGGGTCATCGCCCCGGACACCGTGCAGGGCAAGGCCGCGGCCGACTACATCGCCACGGTGCTCAAGGCGACGAAGGTGTACTCGCTGGACGACAAGAGCGAGTACGGCACGGGCCTGTCGGGTGCGCTGGAGGCCGAGCTCAAAGCCAAGGGTGTCAACGCGACCCACGACGGCATCAACCCGACCAAGGACTACACCTCCGAGGCAACGAAGATCATCGCTGCCGCGCCCGAGGTCCTCTACTACTCCGGCTACTACCCCGAGTTCGCGCTGCTGTCGAAGGCGCTGAAGGGCAAGGGCTTCACCGGAAAGATCATCAGCGGTGACGGCTCGCTCGACCCGCAGTACGTCGCGCAGGCCGGGGCCGCCGCGGCCGAGGGTGCCTACCTCACCTGCCCCTGCGGCGACGCCAACACCGACCCGAAGGCCGCGTCCTTCGTCGCGTCCTACAAGAAGGTCAACAACGGGACGAAGCCCGGCACCTACTCCGGTGAGGCCTACGACGCCACGCTCGCCCTCGCGGACGTCTTCAAGAAGCTCGGCAAGGACGTCACCCGGGAGTCCGTGACCGGCGCGTTCGGTTCCGTGAACTTCCCCGGCATCACCAAGACCGTGGTGTTCGAGCCCAACGGCGAGGTCAAGGGCTCCAACGTGTTCGTCTACCAGGTGAAGGGTGGACAGATCACCGTTCTCGGCAACATCGCGAACCTGGTCAAGTCCTGATGTCGGTGCGGGCGGTGGCCGGGGGTGGGACGTCCGGCCACCGCTTCGCCTGGTGGTGAACGAGGCACACGGATGGGTTTCCTCGACCAGTTCTGGCAGCTGACCGTCGACGGTCTGACGGTCGGCTCCCTGTACGCGGTCATCGCGCTCGGGTACACCCTCGTCTACGGGGTCCTCCAGCTCATCAACTTCGCGCACAGCGAGGTCTTCATGCTGGGATCCTTCGGCGGGCTGTTCGCCGCCCGCGCCCTGCTGCCCGGGGACGGCTCGGTCCCGGGCGGCCTCGAATCGGTGGGCCTGGTGACCATGGGCCTCGGCGCCGGCGCGATCTGCGGCGGGCTCGCCGCCTTCACGCTCGAACGGGTGGCGTACCGGCCGCTGCGGCGCCGTTCCGCCCCCCGGCTGGCCTATCTCATCAGCGCCATCGGGGCCTCGCTGTTCGCGGTGAACCTTGCCGGCAAGGAGTTCGGCCGGCAGAATGTGGCCCTGCCCGACCTGTTCACCGACGGAACGGTGTTCACGCTGTTCGGAGCGGACGTCTCCACCCAGTCGCTGGTCATCTTCGCGGTCGCGATCGCGATATTGGTCGGACTGGACCGGCTGGTCGCGGGGACCCGGCTCGGGCAGGGCATCCGCGCGGTGGCCCAGGACGCCGACACCGCGGTTCTCATGGGCGTGAACGTCGAACGCATCATCATCGTCACGTTCGTGCTCGGCGGCCTGTTGGCCGGGGCCGGTGGCTTCCTGTACGCGATGACGTTCAACGCCTCTTACAGCATGGGGTTCGTCCCCGGGGTGAAGGCGTTCACCGCCGCGGTCCTCGGCGGCATCGGCAACGTGCGCGGGGCGATGCTCGGCGGCCTGCTCCTCGGATTGGTGGAAAGCTATGGCGGATATATCTTCCAGGCGTCCTACAAGGACGTGATCGCTTTCCTGGTCCTGGTCGGCATCCTGATGATCCGACCGTCCGGCCTGCTCGGGGAACGTCTAGGGAGGGCAGCGTGAGCGCTGCGACGTCGTCCGCCCGCCCGCCGAGGGCCGGGGCGCCGCTCCCACCCGCCGGGCCGGGTGGCGGGTCTGGTGGCGACCCGGCGGGCGCATCGCTGCGTCCGGCCGTGCTGTTCTCCCCGGCCCGGCTGCGCCAGCTCGGGGTGCTGCTGCTGGTGGGTGTGCTCGCCGCGGTGGTGACCGGTCCGGCCGGGGGCTCCGACAAACCGCTGAAGGCATTTCAGGATTCGGTGCTGGACGCGCGGATCCTGCCCTACCTGGGGCTCGCCGCCGCGTTGTGGATCGTCCTGGCGCTCGGCGTCGAACTGCGGGGCGCGGCGGGCCGGCTGACGGCCGGCATCCGGGGGCCGGTGAGCGCGGCCTACGCCACCCGGGGCGGCCCGATCGCGCTGAACCTGGCGCTTCTGGCGGTCGCGATCATCGCCCCGCTGGTCGTCTCGACCGCCGCGCAGCAGTCGATGGTCAACGACATCGGCATCTACGCGCTGCTCGCACTGGGCCTGAACGTCGTGGTCGGCTACGCCGGCCTGCTCGACCTCGGCTACATCGCCTTCTTCGCCATCGGTGCCTACGCGACGGCCTACTTCACCTCACAGACCGCGATGCCGTGGCACGCGCCCTTCGTGCTCAACCCGTTCTTCGTCTTCCCGATCGCGCTGGTCCTTGCCGCGCTCGCCGGCGTCGTCCTGGGCGCGCCGACGCTGCGGCTGCGGGGTGACTACCTGGCGATCGTCACGCTCGGTTTCGGTGAGATCATCCATTTGATCGCGAACAACGCCGACAACATCACGAACGGTGCCCGGGGGGCCTTCGGCGTTCCGCACCTGTCGATCAACCTGCTCGGCCTCGGCTACGAGTGGGGCATCGATCCGCTGCCGTATTACTACCTGCTCCTGGCCATCATCGTCGGAGTCATGATCGCCTTCGGTCGGCTGGAACGGTCCAGGATCGGCCGGGCCTGGGCGGCGATCCGCGAGGACGAGATCGCAGCCGAGGCGACCGGGGTCGCGACCCTGCGGATGAAGCTGCTCGCCTTCGCTATCGGCGCCTCGGTGTCGGGCTTCGCCGGCGTGCTCTTCGCCTCCAAACAGTTCTTCAACCCGCAGAGCTTCAGCCTGCAGGCGTCGTTCTTCGTCGTCGCCGTCGTCATCTTCGGCGGGATGGGTTCCCGGCTCGGGGTGGTGGTCGGTGCCGTCGTCCTCCAGGGCATCGCCTTCTACCTGCGCGACAAGGTCCCGCCCGCGGACCGGTACATCTACTTCGGCGCTGTCATCGTGATCATGATGATCTTCCGTCCGCAGGGACTCGTGCCGTCGCGCCGGCGGCGTCGGGAGATCCAGCTCGCGGAGGCCGGCATCGGCGCGGCGGACTCCCTGGGCGCCGCGCCCACGGGGGGCAAGCCGTGACCAGGGGCGGAGCGCACCGCGTCTCCCCGCCGGGACACCGGCGCTCCCGGGACCGGCAGCGCGGGAGCAGCCAGGGCCGCGGGAGCAGCCAGGGCCGCGGGGACAGCCAGGGCCCGGGGGAAGCCGGGCGCGGCGGAGGCCCGGAGGACCTAGTGGTGGAGGCCCGCGACCTGGCGCTGCGGTTCGGGGGTGTGACCAGCCTCGACGGCGTCTCACTGCGCCAGCGCCGGGGCGAGATCCTGGCGGTGATCGGACCGAACGGGGCCGGCAAGACCTCGCTGTTCAACTGCCTCACCGGGGCATACCGCCCGCAGCAGGGATCGGTCACCTTCTGGCCCCGGCCCGGCCGGCAGGCCGAGCTGGTGGGGCGCAGCCCGCACGCCATCACCCGGCTCGGCGTCGCCCGGACCTTCCAGAACATCCGGCTCTTCCCCGCCCTGTCGGCGCTGGAGAACGTCCAGATCGGGACCGAGGTGCGGCAGCGGTACGGGCCGCTGGCCGCGGTGCTGGGGCTGCCGGGCGCCCGGCGGGCCGAGCGTGACGGCGTGCGGCACGCGCTGGAGCTGCTTGAGCTCGTGGGCCTGCCGCACCGGGCGCACGAGCTCGCCTCGTCGCTGCCCTACGGCGAGCAACGCCGGTTGGAGATCGCCCGGGCGCTCGGTACCGAGCCGCGCCTGCTGCTGCTCGACGAGCCCGCGGCCGGCACGAACCCGGCGGAGAAGCGTGACCTGGCAGAGTTGATCATCCGGATCGCGGGCACCGGGGTGTCGGTCCTGCTCATCGAGCATGACATGCGGCTGGTCATGTCGGTGGCGACCTCGGTGGTGGTGCTCAACTTCGGCCGGATCATCGCGTCCGGCACGCCGGTGGAGGTCCAGCGGGACCCGGCGGTCATCGAGGCGTACCTGGGCCTGGCCGACGCCGGCGCGGCGGATCCCGATGTGGTGGATCCCGATGTGGTGGATCCCGATGTGGTGGATCCCGGCGCGGCCGGCCCCGCCGGGTGGAAGGAACTGCGCTGATGCTGCTGACCCTGGCCAATGTCGAGGTCGCCTACGGCGCCGTCACCGCCCTGCGCGGCGTCAGCCTGGAGGTGGCCGAGGGCGAGATCGTCACCCTGCTCGGGGCCAACGGCGCCGGCAAGACAACCACGCTGCGGACGGTCTCCGGACTGCTGCGGCCCCGGGCGGGACAGACGTGGCTGGACGGTCGCCCATTGTCGTCAATTCCGGCGCACGAACTCGTCGGCCGGGGGGTGAGCCACGTGCCCGAGGGCCGGCGAATCTTCCCGAGCATGAGTGTCCGAGAGAACCTCCTGATGGGCGCCTACCACGATCGCCGGCATGTGCGGACCGACCTCGGCCGGGTGCTCGCGCTCTTCCCCCGGCTGGCCGAGCGGATCGCGCAGCCGGGAGGCACGTTGTCCGGCGGCGAGCAGCAGATGCTCGCGATCGGACGCGCGCTGATGAGCCGTCCCCGGCTGATGCTCCTCGACGAGCCGTCGATGGGGCTGGCCCCAATGATCGTTCAGACCATCTTCGAGGTGATCGCGGAGATCAACCGGGAGGGGGTCGCGGTACTGCTGGTCGAGCAGAACGCGGCTTCGGCGCTGCGGATCGCGGGCCGCGGCTACGTGCTGGAGACCGGCGAGGTCGTGCTGGCGGGTACCGCCGCGAGTCTGCTGGCCGACGACCGGGTCCGGCAGGCCTACCTCGGGGAGGACGTCGGCGGCCGGACCACCGCAGGCTGAACCGCCCGCGACCGCTGCTCCGCCCGTCGCCACATCGGCGAGAAACCGCCGTGGCGTGCCGCGGTCGGGTCACCGAGCGTTGGTGGCGCAGGCCGGTGAGCCGAGGACGCGGTCGAGATACGCGTTCGCGAACACCCCGGTCGGGTCGGCGGCGTCGCGCACGGCCAGGAAGTCGTCGAAACGGGGATAGAGCCCACGCAGCGTCGCCGCGTCCAGTGAATGCAGTTTGCCCCAGTGCGGCCGGCCGCCGACCGACAACATGATTTTCTCGGCGAGGCCGAAGTAGTCGCCGTGCGCACCGCGATGATCCACGTGCACGGCGATGTAGGCGGTGTCGCGGCCGTACGCCGTCGATATCGGGATCTCGTCCGCGGCGGCACATCGGACCTCCACCGGGAAGACGGCACGCACGTCCGCGCTCCCCATGGCGTAGACCAGCTCACGCAGCGTCGCGGCGAGATCGGCACGGGGGAGGGCGTACTCCATCTCCTTGAACCGGACCCGGCGGTGGGAGGTGAACACCCGGTAGGACAGGTCGCGGAACGTGCGGCTGCCCGAGGCCCGCGCGCTGACGTGCGCGATGGGCCGCACCGCCGCGGGCATCCGCCGGCCCGTCGTCATCAGCGCGCCGAAGAGGGTGTTCGACACCAGTTCGTCGTCAACCCAGCAGCGCAGCCGGGGCAGCGGCGCCAGACCGTCGTCGAGCGGACGCCGCTGCCCGCGTCTGACCAGGGCCGTCGTGGTGTGCGGAAACCACGAGAAGCGGAGGTGGTCGGTCTGGTCGACGAGATCGTCGTAGGTGTCGAGGACCTCGTCCAGGCGCATCGGACCCTCCTGGACCTGCAGGGCGAACAGCGGCACCGCCTGCAGGGTGACCGACGTGACGACGCCGACGGCACCCAGGCCCAGCCGGGCGGCGGCGAACAACTCGGGACGTTCGCCGCGTGAACAGGTGACCACACTGCCGTCGCCGAGTACCACCTCGAGTGCCCGGACCTGGGTGCACAGGCCGCCGAAGCGGCTCCCGGTGCCGTGGGTGCCGGTCGAGATGGCACCCGCGATGGTCACCTCGTCGACGTCGCCCTGGTTGGTCAGGGCGAGCCCGGCCTCCGCGAGCAGCCGGTTCAGCCGGCGCATGGTCATCCCACCGCGCACCGTTACCAGGCCGCTGCCGCCGTCCAGAGCGACGAGGTCGGCGCACCTGTCCAGGCGGACCTGGACGGAGCCCGGGTCCGGGCGGCCGATGGCGCTCATGGAATGGGACGATCCGATCGCCCGGATCTGATGGCCGTCCCGGATGGCGGTACCGACCAGGGCGGAGATCTCCTCCGCGTCGCGGGGGCGGGCGAGGCGCACCGACCGGACGGTCTCGTTGCCCGCCCAGTTGCGCCAGGCCGAGGACTTACCAACGGGCGAGCCCATGGGCACCTCCGTCTGCCGGGACCGATGGCCGCGGTCCGGGGCCGGTCCGAAGTCGGGACCGGCCACCATCGTGAACCGGGCCTTCCCGGCTCCGTCACGCGGGGGGCGGGTGATGGCCGTTCACAGGGCGATGCGTCGTCCGACCTCCGTCCGGGCGGGATGGGCCGGTGGTCACGGACGAGCGACAGGTACGACATGATCCGCGCTTGCGGACTCCGGTGGGATCCGCGGTCGCACATCGGGCAGCAGACTCCGGTAGGCATGACGGGGGGATGATCGTGACCGGAGTACCCCCATCAGCCATCGGCGGGCCGGGCCTTCCACCGTGTGATGCAGGACCGCGGCGAAGGCGAAGGACAGGGCGAAGTCGGCGAGGATGGCGAGCGCCGTCCCGGCCGCGGTGGTGGCGTCGACCCAGCCGAGTTCCCCGCTGATCGTGAGTGTGGCGGGGNGAATGAGATAGAAGGCGTAGGAGATCTCGCCGAAATAGACGAGTGGGCGGGAGCTGAACACCGGAATCCGGCGGCCGTCCGCCTCACGGGTGCCGGCCAGGAAGATGATGATGGCAAACGCCGGCAGTGTGAGCGTGTCCATGAATCCCTGTAGATGGCCGTAGCGGTAGCCCAGGAGTATCGGGACGACCAGCCAGGCGCAGGAGAAGGCGGTGAGCATCCGACGCTGCCACGGCGTTGCGCGGGCACCCTCACGAGCCAGCAACCCAAGGACCACGCCAAGGACGAACTCGCCGAGCCGCACCGCCGGGTTCGCGTACGCGGCAAGATCGAACCGAGAGCCCGCGGTGCTCGCCGCACATGCCACGGCCGCGGCAGGGAGAACGAACAGGAGCGCGGCGCGGATGCGTTCGGGGTTGGTGCGGGGCGCGAACCTGCGGTACACGTGGGGGAAGACCAGGTAGAAGAACGCCTCGCAGGACAACGACCACAGCACGGCACCACCCCAGCCGAAATAGATCGACTGGGTTGGAACCCATGCCTGGACGAGGAGCAGACTCGGCAGGATGGAGAGGGGCTTCGAGCCGAAGTCCCCCAATGTCCCCAGCGGCCACGCGATCGCGAGCCAGATCCAGATGGCGGCGAAGTACAGGGGATAGACCCGGGCGAACCGGCGCCAGTAGAACTGCCCCGCGGTGATCGGCCTGGTCGCCCAGGTGAGGACGAACCCCGACAGCACGAAGAAGAACGTGACGCCCACGTAACCGATGTTGCCCAGCACCGCGACCACCGGCAGGGTCCCCTGGACGTCCGCGTGGATGTGGCGGAGGAACACCAGAGTGGCGGCGACTCCCCGCAAGCCGGTCAACGTGGGCAGCTCCAGCCCGGTCTGAGGTGCTGGGAGCTGCCGCGAGGGACGGAAGCTCTCCTGCTGGGCGGATTCTGGCGAGGTCCTCCGGGTCAACGCGCCCCCTTGATCGTCAGCCGTGCGTGCCGTCCCAGGCGAGGCCACGGCGATACCTCGGAGGAACAAACACTAACGTAGGTGTTGAATTGCCCATCGCGCCCCCGATCGGGTGAACATCGTGGCGCCGGCAGCCGGCTAGCGGGCGAACCTGGGACCTGGGCGGCAGTCGCCGCACAGCGTTGTGAGGTCTAGCCCGTCTGTGGACGAGCTACGAACGAGTCCACTGGTCCGGGTCCATGGGTGGGGCGTATCACGATCTCGGTGATACTCGCGCGGTCGGGAAGTGCCACTGCCCCGGTCACGACGTCGGCGATGTCGTCGGGCGCGATGAGCAGGTCGGCATTCCACGCCCGCCCCTCGGCCTGGAAGATTTTTTGCTGCATGGGGGTCGCCGTGCGGCCCGGGAAGACCGTGCACACCCGCACCCCGGCAGCCGAGACCTCCGCCCGCAGGCTGTCGGCGATCGCCCGCAGGGCGTGCTTGGCCGCGGCGTACTGGCCGACGCCGGCGCCGGCGGACAAGCCCTGGGTGGAGTTGATGAACACCACGTCGCCACCGGTCCGGACGAGGTCCGGAATCAGCATCTGGGTGAGCACATAGGGCGCGCGTACATTGATGTCCAGCTGTTCGTCAAGGTCGGTCAGTGGGGCGTCGGCGATCGCGCCGCGGTGGTAGGCCCCTGCCGAGTGCACCAGGATCTTCAGGTCCGTGGGCTGATCACGGACCATGTCGACCAGACAGCCGCGGTCCGCGGGATCGGTGATGTCCGCAGCCTGGTGGTGGATGGTCAGACCGACCTCGTCGGCCTCCTTGACCATCCTCGCCAGCACCTCCTCATCGCGACCGGTCGCGATGACAAATGCGCCGGCCCGCGCCAACCGAAGGGCGACGGCGCGCCCGATCCCGCTGGAGGCACCGGTGACCAGTGCGCCGCGGCCGGCGAGCTGGGGCAGGTGGGGCAGGTGGGTACGCGGACTTCCGCCTAGCAGATGGTCGGCACAGGCGATGGCCAGGTTCTGCTTTGCCGTCACTGCTTGGACGCTCCTCGGCAGAGTGGCGCAGGTCGCTAACCTGGACGAACACGAGCAGGCTGCCGCTGGGATCCGCGGACGGGTCCCGTTCGCCAGCGCGAACACGCGTCGATGCGGGTCGATCGCGGCTATCTGCGGCGAAGTAGCCACATCCCGCACGGTTGCGACTGTACCATCACGTAACGGTCGAGTATGCGTTGGCGCCCAGGGCCGCCCCAGCTCTCCAATCCCCGCCAGGAACGCGGTCAGGTCGAGTGGAGCGACCGAGGCCGGCGGCTTCCGCTGTCGCTGCGATCAGCGGATCGGGGACGCTCGGGGCCCGGTGATGGCCGGCTGCGGCGGCAAGCGTGCGGCGCGGATACTCGACACGCGAGCTTCCGGCTCGGGCGGAGGCAGCGTCAAGCTTGGGGAGAACCGCGTCGGCACGTCACGTACGAGGATGTCGGCCACCGGCGTCACCTCACAGGTTCAATATCAGATTCCTCAATCGCGATATCATGGCCGCTTCTGTGCGGGCACCTACCCCACTCACCTCGCAACTCACCTCGCACGTACCCAAAGGTGTCCTGCGGCGGACTGCAGCCCGGCGGAGGCTTGGAGGAGGAAGGAGAGCAACGTCCCCGCCAGCGACGCGCCGATCGCGATCGACCAGCCCGCCGGACCGAGCGGGGTGCAACCGAAGAACTGGCTGACGCCTGGCATCTGCACGATGGCGGCCAGGACGACCGCCGAGGCGGCGATGCTCAGCAGGACCGTCCGGCTGCGGCCGCCGACGAGCAGCGTCTGGCCCAGTTGCGAGCCGACGAGCGCGGCGAGGCCGACCGTGTTCGCGTGCCGTCGGCGCCCGGTGAGGCGGGCGATGATCCAGGCACCCGTGGCGGCGAGGGTCGTGGCGACCGCCCGCACCGCGATCTCCCGGTTCAGGGCGGTACCGAGGGAGCGCTCCGGGCCTTCGCTGAGGAGCTGTCCGGTCGCCTCCGGATCCGGCTCGCGCAGCGCGACGGCCAGGGCCGGGGCGAGATCGGTGAGCAGGTTGACGAGCAGCAGTTGCCGCGCGGACAGTGGCGACCGCCCGGTGGCCATGGAGCCGAGGAGAGTGAACGCGATCTCGCCGAGGTTCCCGCCCACGAAGATGCCCAGGGCCTGGCGGACCGAGGCCCACATCGAACGGCCCTCGACGAGCACGTCGATGATCGTGTTCAGCTGGTCGTCCGTCACGATCACGTCGGCGGCGGCCCGGGCCGCCGGCGTGCCACGCCGGCCCAGCGCGAGGCCGACGTCGGCGAGCCGGATGGCGGGCGCGTCGTTGGCGCCGTCGCCGGTCATCGCCACCGTCTTGCCCAGCCGCTGGTAGGCCTCCACGACCCGCACCTTATGCAGCGGAGTGCTCCGGGCGATCACGGCCACCCTGGGCAGGACCGCGTCCAGGGCCTCGTCGTCCATGGCTTCGAGCTCGACACCCGTCAGCATGATCTGGTCGTCGGTGAGCACTCCCAGTTCGGTGGCGATCGTCCTGGCGGTGGCCGGATGGTCTCCGGTCATCATCAGCACCTGCACGCCCGCGGCGCGCAGCGCCTCCAGCGACGCCCCGGCCGTGGTCCGGACCGGGTCGGACAGGACGAGGAAGCCGAGGAAGGCCAACTCGGCCACGCTGTCATCGGTGAGTTCCTCGTCCGCCGGTCGGGGCGCGGACCCCAGGTCGCGATCGGCCACCGCGAGGACGCGGTAGCCCGCGCCCGCGAGCCGGCTGTGCTCCTGGATGAGCCTCGCCCGCCGGCGGTCGTTCAGCGGTGCCGTTCCGTCGGCGGTCCGGATGCGGGCGCACCGTGGCAGCAGCACCTCGGGCGCCCCTTTGACGCTCAGCACCGTGGTCGTGCCGGCATCCCCCACTGCCGCGTGGTAGCCGCGGCCCGGCTCGAAGGGAAGCGAGGCCGTCGGCGACCACACGGCGAGACCGTACTCGCGGGTCACCGCCGCCGCGGCCGCTCCCTTCTGCACCGCGCGATCGGTCGGATGCGGCAACTTCTTCTTTCCTTTGCCGCGCGGCGTGGCGCGTAGCCCGGCGGCCAGCACCCGCCGATGCGTCGCTCCGAACTCGGTCACCGCGGCGGTGTGCGTGCCGTCCGAGACGGCGTGCAGGCGGATCCTGCCCTCGGTGAGCGTTCCGGTCTTGTCGAAACCCAGCACGTCCACCCGGCCGAGGGTCTCGATGGTGCTGGGGTTGCGTACCAGCGCGCCCCGTGCCGAGAGCCGCCGGGCGGCGGAAAGCTGGGCGGCGGTCGCGAGGAAGGGCAGCCCTTCGGGCACCGCCGCGACGGCGAGCGCCACCCCGGCGCTGAGCGTGTCCCGGATCGGCAGGCCACGGATCAACCCGGAGGCCAACAGTGCCCCGGCGGCGGCGAGCGCCACCGGAATGGTGAGATCGGTGATTGTGGACAGTCGCGCCTCGACGCCGCTGAGTCGGGCGGGACCGGCGGTCGCGGCCATGCTGTGCCCCGCCTCGGTGGCCGAGCCGGTGGCCACCACCACGCCGGTGCCCCGTCCGCCGGCGACGGTCGTTCCTTCGTAGATCATCGAGGAGCGGTCTGCCAGGCTGGCGGCTGCCACCGGTCCGGGCGATTTCGTGACCGGCATGGACTCGCCGGTCAGCGACGACTCGTCGACGTCGAGCCCCGTCGTCGACAGGAGCCGGCAGTCCGCGGGGACGACATCCCCGGCCCCGACCATGATGATGTCGCCCGGGACCAGGTCGTCCGCCGGCAGCTTGGTCTCCTCGCCGTCCCGCAGCACCCGGGCCGGAACCGCCGAGACGGCGAACAGTCGGGCGAGTGCCCGGTCCGCCCGTATCTGCTGGACCGCGCCGGCGAACGCCGAGCCGATCGCGACGCTGAGCACCAGACCGGCGTCCAGCACGGAACCGGTCGCGGCCGACAGCGCGGCGCCGCCGAGGAGGACGGGGGTGAGCGGGTTGGCCAGTTCGGCCGCGAACGCCCGGACGAGGCTGGGCGCGGTCGCCTGCATCGACACCGCGCCGTCCTGGCGGCGTCGCGCCGCCTCCTCGGTGGACAGCCCAGCCGGGCGGCTGTTGTCCAGCCGAGCCAGGCAGTCCTCGGCCGGCAGGATATGCCACGGGGTACGGGGGACCGCGGGCGGCGGGGGGCGGCGACCCAGTTCCCGCGCCGCCCAGATCCCCTCGCCGAGGGCTGCGGTGACCGCCGCGGTGACCATTGTCATGGCCCGGGAGACCAGCCGCGGGTCGGCCCCGGTGAGCATGGCCAACGCACCGGCACCCGAGCCCACCTGGGCGAGCCGCACCGCGTGCCGGCTCACCCGGGCGGCCGCGGCGACCGCCTCGATCACGAGGCTGGCGGCGGCCAGGTCATTCCCAACCAGGATGTGCGCCCCCCAGGCCGGCGAGCCGTCGTGGCCGTTCACGCCGACGCCGCAGTCCGCGGTGCCGACCGCGGCCCGTCGGCGGGACACGACCAGGACGCCGCCGCGCTCGGCCTGCAGACCGCGGATCGTCCCGACCAACCGGTCCCCCCCGGGTACCCCGGGAAGGTTGGTGTCCTCCACTGTTCCGCCGGCGCCGGCGGGAGGGTCACCGGCGATGAACACCGCCCGCCCGGAACGGCGGCAGGCGGCCAGCAGGTGGTGGCTCCCCTCCGCTCGCCCGGGTTCGACCGACACGATGGCCATCAGCCTGCTGCCCTGAGCCAGACCGAGCACCGTGTCCGCCCCGGACCGGGCCAGTTCGCGGCGCTCCCGGACACCGGTCCGGCCGCGCAGGCCGAGCTGTTCCACCGGCCCGAGGGCCCAGCCCTCCGCGGTGGCGACGGCGCTGATACCGGCCGGACGGAACAGGGCGTGCGCGCGGACCGCGACGTCGCTGCGGTTCGCACCGGCCAGCGGCACGACGTCGGCGATTATGCGTTCCTCTCCGCGCAGGACGTCGGCGTCGATGACGATGGTGTCGACGCGGTCGAGCACCCGCAGGGCCGCCGAATCCATGACGTGGACGCCGCGGCGCGCCAGGACGCGGGTCAACTGGGCGGCGAAGCCCTCCCGCCCGACCCGGGCCGGGCGTGGCAGCGAGGTGGCGGCCAGCGCCACGGCACGGCGCGGATTCCCGGTGGCGGCGGTGGCGGCCGCGAACCCGCCGAGCCCGCCGAGCACGGCGAGGTCGGCGTAGCGCTCCACCGGACCGTCCGGCAGCGGTCGCGGCCGTTCGGTCACCACCGGCTCGGCCGCGGCCCAGTCCGGATGACCGAGCAGCCCGTCCCGAGCCGTCATGAAGGCGTCCCGGCGCGCACGCGCCTCGCCCAGCGCGACCATCCGGTAGCCGGCGTCGACCGCGAGACCGAGATTCCCCTGCGCCAGGGCGAGGGCACCGGCGTTGACCAGCCCGAGGACGACGTCGGCCCGGCCCGCGCCGAGCATCTGCTCCACCCACCGGCGCAGCCGGGGTTGGGTGTCGACGAGGGTGACCAGCGATGCGATCTCGATGGGCAGTGGCACCGCCCGGGCGAGCCGGCCCGCCGACGCCAGCGCGAACGCGACCCCGTCGGCCGCCAGTGCCGCGGCCGTCCGGCGGACCGGCGCCGCGAACCTCGCCACCGCTCCCGGCTTCGGTTCGAGCGCGACGCCCTCCACCCGGCCGAGGGCCGCGACCAGGTCGTCGAGGGTGGGGGGCGGTTCGGCGAGCCCGATCAGGACACATTGCAACGGCTCGTTGACCCGGGCCCACGCCACCCCGGGCTGATTCTCCAGTACTCGTTCCAGCTGCCGGCGACGGGATTCGCCGGCAGGCCCGGAGATCCCCCGGATCCCGAGACTGAGAAGGTGGTGGGCGTCGGCCCTCCCCCGCGGTTCGCCGGCCGCCGTGGAGCCGGCGATCTCGCGATCGGCGCCGTCGCGATCGGCGCCGTCGCGATCGGCGCCGTCGCGATCGGCGCCGTCGCGATCGGCGCCGTCGCGATCGACGCCGCGGGGCGTGGGGGGCCCGGGTGCGAGGGAACCGGGCTTTGAATCCGGACTCCACCCGGTCCGGGTATGGGCAAGAACCGTATGGGCGAGAACCGGCTGGGCCACCGCCCCCAGGAGGGCGCTCGGCACGCGCAGGACGGTCCGGGCTGCGGGCAGACGCATCCGCGCGGCCTCCTCCTCATCATTGCGTGATCATCGCGTGCGGCGGGCGCGGGCCACGGCTGCCTCGTAGTCCTAACCGACTACCCTCTCCGCACGCGTACTAACTGATCGTTCTAGGAGATCAGTTAGTACGAGGACCGGACGCCGTGGCTCTGCACCGCCCCCCGGGCGGTGGCCAGCGCCTGCGGTGAGAAGTTGATGTTGGACTGGTCCATGAAACTGAAGGCGAACAGCCCGTCCAGGCTGAGCTTGCGCACCTCGTCACCGGCGAGCAGGGCGTGCATGTCCGCGTCCCAGGCCGCCTGCGACCCCGACTTGAAATGCGCCACCATGACCGGGCCGTACTGTCCCAGCAGCTTCGTCATGTTCCGCACGTCGGCGGCGTTGGAATCGTTCCCCATCGCCTGGAAGCTCTGGAAGTCCGACGCCCGCAGCACGTCCGCGAAGTGTGTGATCAGAGAGCGGCCGCCGCCCTTCACCGGATCGTCCCAGCGGCTCTGCCAACCGCCCCAGCCCAGCGACACCCGGGCGTTGGGCGCCCCGGCATGGAAGATCTCCTGGGTCGCCAGATAGCGGTCCTGCAGAGCCCGGTAGTAGTTCGTGGTCTCGGGTGTGGCGGCCCACTCGTTGGACTGGCACGGATATGTCTGCAGTTCGGTGAAGAGCGTGACGTAGAGCGCCGGGCCGTTCGCGGGTCCGGCGAAGATCGAGGCGAGCTCGCGGGCGTCGGTGAGAAAGGCGCCGGACAACGGGTACTCCCGGCCGCAGGCGGGGCCATGGGAGGTCTGGAAGGTCCCCACGCTGCCGGTGCCGTCGAGCCAGACGACGAGATGAATGCCGTGGCCGGAACGGTAGACCTCGGGAATCAGGTCCGCCCGCCACTTCCGTAGAAAGCTCAGGTCGCCCGGGCCGTTGTACCAGGTGGTGAGAAAGTCCAGGTTCCCGGCGAGCGGCGAGGCGAGGGCGCTGTCGAGCGCCGGCCCGAGACCAAAGCGCAGCTTGCCCGGCTGGGTCGCCGGGACGGGTCGGATTCCCGCCGCCAGCGCCCGGCCCCAGGGGCCGGGCCGCGGATCCCCTTCATCGTGTGGTGCATGGGCGCCGGGTGGTGCATGGGCGCCGGGTGGTGCATGGGCGCCGGGTGGTGCATGGGCGCCGGGTGGGCCGGGAAGGCTGGCCGCGCTGGTGGGCCCTGGTCTGTCCGGGCTACTGGGCCCGGCCGCGCTGCTGCCGTCGCGGCCGCGGTGTTCGTGACCGAGGGTCGCGATAAGAACAGCACTCATGGCGAGGAGGACGAGGACGAGTGCGCCGGGATGTCGCGGCATTCGACTACGTAGGGACACGATCCTCCTGCCGCGGTTGCCGGGTAGCGGCGAAATTGTAGTTGATTAGACGCGCATCGGAGTCATTCTTCGTGGGTGAGTCGAGCGGAGCGGGTGAGGGACTCTGACGGCGATGGTGACTTTCCGTAGTAATTTTCGCCGGGTTGTCGATGCTTGGCGTGAGCGATCTGTCGCCTAAGGGAAAATCCGCCTAGTGCCGGGTGAGTGCTCCTCCTTCCGGGTGTTCGATGATGGCGTTTCCTGACATCGCCCTGTGGCGTGCCCGGCGCGCCCGGCGCGGACGCCCGTGCGGAACCCCGGCTGAGCAGGAGGAGCATGACCGCCGACCCGGATCTTCGGATGAGCACCGCTCTCATCACCGGCGCATCCTCGGGCATCGGCGCGGCGTTCGCCGAGGCATACGCGGACCGTGGAGCCCGGCTCGTCCTCGTGGCGCCGTCCGAGCCGAGGCTGTGGATGGTCGCGGAGCGCCTCGGCGCCCGGTACGGCACCGAGGCGCACGTCATCGCGGTCGACCTCGCCGACGAGCGTGGTCCGGACCGCCTCGCCGAGGCGGTCGCCGAAGCGGGCCTGGAGGTCGACATCCTCGTCAACAACGCCGGGTTCGGGACACGCGGTCCCTACCACGAGCTGTCCGCCGACCGGGATCACCGTGAGGTGATGCTGAACGTGGTGGCTGTCGAACGGGTCGCGCACCTGTTCCTGCCGGGCATGGTGGCCCGGGGCCGCGGCACGGTCATCAACGTCTCCTCCACCTCGGGTTTCCAGGCCGTCCCGTACATGACCGTCTACGGGGCCTCGAAGGCCTTCGTCCTGTCGTTCTCGATCGGCCTGTGGGCCGAGTACCGCCGGCGGGGGGTGCGCGTCCTCGCGTTATGCCCCGGACCGACCGACACCGAGTTCTTCGAGGTGCTGGGAACCCGGATGTCCGCCGGTGGCCGGTTGCGGACCACGGACGAGGTGATCGCCACCGCGTTCCGTGCCCTCGACCGCGGCCAGCCGTACGTCATCGACGGACGGCTGAACTACCTGACCTCCAACGCCTCCCGGCTGCTGCCGCGCGGACTGGTCGCGCGGATCACCGAACGGGTACTGCGCCCCGGCCGCTCGCGGCCGCCGGACCCGTCGATGTCAGTCCGCCGAGTTCGGCCACCAGCTCGTAGGAGCGGATCCGGTCCGCCAGCCGGGTGACGTTGGTGACGACCATGACCTCGTCGGCACCCGTCTCGTCGAGCAGCGCGTCGATCCCCGCGCGAACCGTCACCGGGGAGCCGACGATGTGCGAGGCGGTGGCGGCCTCCGCGATCGACCGCTCCCGCGAGGTCCACGGGTAGGCGGCGGCCTCCTCGGGCGAAGGGAACACCCCGGGGCGGCCGCTACGCAGCCGCAGCATCGCCAGCCGCTGCGGTCCGGCCAGCCACTGCGCGTGCTCGTCGTCGGCGGCACAGAGCACCGCGGCGGCGACGATCGCATACGGTCGTTCCCGGCCGGGCGAGGGACGGAAGGACTTCCGGTAGAGCTCCAACGCCGGCACCGTGTTCACCGAGCTGAAATGGTGCGCGAACGCGAACGGCAGGCCGAGCATGCCGGCCACCTGGGCGCTGTAGCCACTCGATCCCAGCAACCAGATGGGCGGTACCTCGGCCCGCGGGAACGCGGTGACGCCGCGCCTCGGGTGCGAGTCGGGGAAATTCCCCCCGGCCAGAAAGGTCGTCAGTTCGGCGAGCTGCTCGGGGAAGTCGTCGATGGCTGACAGATCGCTGGTGCGGCGTAGAGCCCGGGCGGTCGCGGGATCGGTGCCGGGAGCACGGCCGACACCCAGATCGATCCGTCCCGGGAAGAGGGTGCCCAACGTGCCGAACTGTTCGGCGATGGCGAGTGGCGCATGGTTGGGCAGCATCACCCCACCGGACCCCACCCTGAGGGTGGTGGTGGCCGCGGCGACCTGACCGATGAGGATCGAGGTCGCCGAGCTCGCGATCCCCGGGATGCCATGATGCTCGGCCAACCAGTATCGGGTGTATCCGAGCCTTTCGGCATGTCGGGCGAGTTCGAGTGTCCCGTGGACCGCGTCGGTGGCGGGGACGCCGGTGCCCACCGGGACGAGATCCAACACGGACAGGGGGACAGGTCGGGCCGGGCTCACGGCTGGTTATAACGAAGCATCCGGCCGCGCTCTTCCCGGGGTACTTCCCCGGGCACCCCGGGGGCCATCAGCCGCCGACCGTCTCCATGTAGTCCTCGGCCACCTCGTCGAGATCGTCCGTCGGATAACCGAGGGCGACGCGCACCCGCCGCCGGCCGACCAGCAGGAGATCGAGCATGAAGTCGGGGACCGTGGCGTGCTCGCAGCGGTGGTAGCCCATGGTGAACCAGGCGTGGGCGTCGGTGAGCAGACCGATTGACTCCAGGCTCTCGGCCACGGCCTCGTAGACGCCCGGATCGACCGACCGGGACGCCTTCAGCTCGGCCCGCAGCGCGGCCGCGTCGTCCTGCTGACCGTTGCGCAGCAGGCCGTCATGCAGCCAGACGCGGGGATCGACCGGGCACTTGCCGCCGTCCGCCACCGCCGCCCGGTAGCAGCGGATCGCCTCGTCCCAGTCGTCCGCGAGCCCGTACTGGCTGCCCGCGTCGACCAGCAGGGATGCCCGGGTGACGCGTTCGCTGTGCGTCTCGCTCCGTTCGGCCAGGGCCTCCAGAGTGGCCGCCGCGCCGCGATGGTCGCCGTTTCCCGCGGCCTTGAAGACGATCTCGTCTACGTCGTCATCCGAAAGGCCGTCATCCGAAAGCATGGGAATATTGTCACCCCCGGTTGTGGGGCCGGCACGCGGGCGGCGTGCTCTTCGATGGCGGTCTCATATGGTACCCGTCAGCCGGATCGGTACCCGTCAGCCGGATCAGGATCGACGGGCCATCTTGAGGGTCTTCTCCAACTGCTCGCGGTCCACCTCGGCGACCCGGCCGTTCGTCGGGACGGTCGGGATGTGGCCACCGCCGAGGACGAGGTCGGTGGTGTGCCGCAGGCCCATGTCCTTCTGCTCCACGTCAAGGATGGCCTCCTCGACCCGGTAGAGCTTCTCGATCCTGGAGACCTTCGCCTCGACCTGGGCCGCGACGATGCGCAGCCGCCGTTCGGCCTTGGCCAGCCGCCGTTCGAGCCGACGGTCGACGATGTTGGGCATCGGCTCGTCCCGTTCCGTCGGGTCGTGCAGGTAGAGCTCGACCGCGACGGCGACCAGCGGGATCAACGCCTGGAACACGATCACCGCGCCGCCGGTGCTCTCGCTGGCCGATCCCTGGGTGCGCACCAGCACTCCGGCGATGGACAGCAGCAGGAAGATCGCGGTGGTGAGGGTCAAGGCCAGCGGCGACGACTTCGACTCCACCAGCTGCTCGCGGATCTCCGGATCGATCTTGAACCGGCCCGCGTCGGCGTCGGCGAGCATCTGCTTCTGGGCCCGTGCGAGGATCGACGCCTTGATGCCGTGGGCGAGCGCCACCCCGGCGATGAACACGGCGACCCCCAGCAGGCCGCCCAGCCACCATTCGGGCCCGTACCCGCCGACGTCGGCGAGGACGGCGTAGGACTGGGCGAAGACGTAGAAGTCCAGCGCCGCGAGCACCGTCAGCACCGCGGCCCGGGCCGGGCCCGCCAGTGCCATCTGCGGGATGCGTTCCTGCACCCCGACGCTGCGCCACAGCCGGCCCTGCTCGACCTTGTTCTTGATCAGCTCGGTCCGCCGCTCTCGGCGTTCGGCCCGGGAGTCGATCTCCATCCGGAGCTCGGCGATCAGCTCTTCCAGGGTCCGTCCGTCGGCCCGGACCGCGGCGCGGACCTCCTGGACCTCCGCGTCCTCGAGGCTCTTGAGGACCTTCGGGCGGGTCTCGGCGCCCGCCAGCGCAATGTCGGCGTCTCCCACCCGGCGGATGAGCTGCTTGGCCAGACGCCCTGGCTGGTTTCCCCTACGCAGCACCTTGGAGGTTCCTACTTTCCGATCTCGGTCCTTCCGGGTTCGACCGGACGGGTTCGACGGGACATTCGACGAGAGGTTCCACGGAGCTGTCGGCCTCGTCGGCTGCTGGTCGGTGTGGTTGGCGTGGTCGGCCGGTCAGTCGATCGGACGGGCGAAGGTGCCGCCGACGAAGCAGAGCATGGCGCAGACGATGCCGAGCACCGAGGCGACCATCGCCTCGCGCGCACCCTGGGCCTCGTCACCGGAGAAGACCATGGTCAGTACGAGCGTGCCGACCCCGACGACCGCACCGACGGCCCCCAGCAGGAACCGTCGCTGGATGGTCTCCCGCGGCGGCAGCCTGGACAGCGCGTCGATCGGGGCGATCCGGCCGGCCCGGGCCTGGTTGCCCACACGGCGGCGGATGTCGCGCAGTCGGAAGGTGTTCCCGGTGATGAAGAAGCTGAGCGCGGTCACGATCATCGAGCCGGTGACGGAGACCTTCGCGAACGGCGACGACAGGGTCAGCCAGACCCAGATCTCCAGCACCGCGAGCATGAGCAGACAGCTGGTGATCACGACCGTCGAGCGCATGAGGGCCGGGCTGAAATGCTGCTCCTCGGGCTCGTGAAGAACACCCATGGGTCGCCTCCTTGCGTGGGTTTCCACCGGTGCTGTCGCGATCATCAGTGGCTCGGACGTGTCGGCGTGGTGCGCGCCGCGGCGGATGCGGACGGGGTGTTCCGGGATCTCGGGTGCTCCGGCGACGGTCGCGGCCGGACTTGAGGTGGCGGTGAGAGTGGTCAGTGCAGTGCCGCTTTCGATGGGGCCGGGCTGGTCGGGGGCATGAGGATGATGACGCCGGGTGTCCGGCCGGGGCGGGGCCGTCCTAGCTGCAGTCACTGCTGATCCGTCGGCACAGCTCGCCCTTGAGGTAACGGGCGAGGTCCTGCTGCGGGCGGTCCGCTGATCCCTCGTTGACGCCGATGAAACGCACCCTGTCGTTTCCGACGGAGGTGATCTGCCGCGTCTCGAAGCACCGTTTGACCAGTGCCTCGGCGATCGACACGGAGGCCTTCTTACCGTCGACGTTGAGGCAGTCGGAGTCCTGGCCGGTCCCCAGGAGGTCCGTCCAGACCAGCACGGTCACCTCGTTGACCTTCACATCGGGCGTGGAACGGACGGCGTTGATCTCGTCGTTGATGCCGGCGAGCAGGCCCGTCACGCTGCCCTTCGGGCTGACCCGCTCGGTTTGGACGATGTGGTCGATCTCCTGACTGAGCACCTTCGACGCGGCGAGCCGGTCCTTCTCCTCGCGTCGGTCGTTGTTCCGAGTGATCTGGAACATCCGGTCACCGTGGAAGCAGTCCGAGTAGGTCATCGGGCCGCCGCCGCTGGCGACCAGCCGGATGTACTCGCCGTTCTTCAGCGCGGTGTCGAGATAGGGCTGGGTCCGGGCGGTCACCCGCCCGGCCGTCTCGGGCGAGTTGTCGGACAGGTCGAGAAGGATCAGTAGCAGGGGTGCGCCGTTGTCCGGGGCCTTCTCCTGGTATCGGGTGCAGTCCAACGGAGCGGAGGCGTCGGCCCTGCCCAGCAGACCGCCGGTGTTGCAGGCGGTGAGCATCGGCGTCGCGAGCAGCGTCGCCGCGACCAGACCGGCGAGCCGCCTGCGCCGGGCCCGTCGCCGCGGCCCGGCAACCATCAGATCGTCCTCGGTGGCATCCTCGGCCGCCACCGTGGGAGCGACGGGAACAGCGACGGGAACATTGCTCGTCATCGCAGCACGATCTCCACTCGGCGCCGGCTCGCGTCGGCGACGCCGTCCTGCGCGCCTTCCTCGCCCTTGCCCTCGACCTCCAGCACCGAGCCGGGGATGCCCTGAGTAGCAAGCCACGACTCGACCGCCTTGGCGCGATCCTGCGACAGCCGCAGGTTGTCCTCGGTCCGACCCAGCCCATCGCTGTACCCGATGACCGCGATGTGGCCGGGGTGTTCACGGATCGACGGCAGAATCTGCCCCAACGCGGTCACGGCCTCCCTCCGGAGCTCACTGCTGTTCGAGTCGAACAGGTAGTCAGCGCTGACCGTCGTCACCTGGCTGCCGTCCGGCTGGGTGATGAACTTGCTCAACGGTGGCAACGGATCAGCCGCGACGGCAGGCGCGATCCGGGTAGCCCGTGGCGCCGGAGTGAACGAGGCGGTGTCGCCGCCGCTGGAGGAGCACCCGGCCACGAGCCCCAGCGCCGCTGTCATGACCACGCCCGCGCACGTGCGGACGGCCGGATTGCCGCGTCGCCTGAACGTGGCATCTCCGGGTGTGGAGTGAGCGTGATACACGGTCTGCCCCTAACGGCGAATCCGGGGCTCACCATAACGGGGGGGATCGGGCCGTCTCACCGCACCCTGGGGCGTTGTTCGCATAGTGTGTCAGCCCGTCGCGGCGTTGAGTCGGTGGCCTGGTACGCGCCGCATCCATGCTGATCGGCACCCGAGGCCCCGGAAGGGAGCTGGGTTACGAAGATCGAGGTGGAGGGGACGTATCCGCCCCGGATCGGTCCCCATTGCCCCCAGGCCCGCTCCTGGCCAGGAGGCCATTCCGGCTCGATGACGTCGAGCAGGATCAATCCCGCGGCGACGATCTCGCGGACCCGGTCGCCCATTGTGCGGTGCGTCTCGGTGTAGATCGCGCTGCCCTGCTCGTCATGCTCGGTGTAGGCGCGTCGGTCGAAGTAGCTGTGGAAGACCCGCAGGCCGTTCTCGTCCGGGTCATCCGGCAGGCACCAGACGAACGGATGGGTCGTGGAGAACACCCAGCGGCCGCCCGGCCGCAGCACCCGGGCGATCTCCCGCATCACGGTGCCACTGTCGGCGACGAACGGGACCGCGCCGAACGCCGAGCAGGCCACGTCCACGCTGGCGGCCGCGAACGGGAGCGCCGTGGCGTCCGCCTGGACGAGCGGCACATCGATACCGGTGCGGATCCCGAGCGCGCGGGCCTGGTCCAGCTGTCCGCCGGACAGGTCGAATCCCACCACCCGGGCGCCCTGCCCGCGCAGCCAGCGGGCGCACTGCGCGCCGCCGCAGCCGACTTCCAGGACCACCTTGCCGGCGACGTCGCCGAGCAACCCGATCTCGGACTCCCGCAGTCCCTCCGGGCACCAGCAGAAGTCGCTGTCGCCGAGGAACGCGCCGTGCTCCGACTGGTAGTCCGCCGCGGCATCGTCCCAGTAGAAGCGGCTCGCCCGGCGGGCCGTGTCCGGGTCGATGTCACGGTAGCCGTAGGCCGGCAGCGGCGCGGAACCGTCCTGATCGGTGTGGCTTGGGCCGGTGTGGCTTGGGCCGGTGTGGCTTGGGCCGGTGTGGCTTGGGCCGGTGTGGCTTGGGCCGGTGTGGCTCGGACTGGTGCGGTCGGTCGGGCCGGTGGTGCCGATGCTGTCGATTGTGCCGGTGCTGTCGGCGATGTTGTCTGGACTTTCCACGGTGACCCATGCTGGCATCCGGACCCGCGGCCACTCCGCTCGGGATGGGCGTTCAGGTCACGACCGGGGCCTGTTTACGGAGCGTGATGGGTGACGGCCGCGCCGATCACCGCGCGGTCCTCGGTGATGGTGACCGGCGTGTACACCACCACGCCGGCGGGATTGCGGTCGACGAGACGTCCGCGGCGGCTCTCCCCGACAAGACGGGCCCGGCCCTCCAGCGACCCCACGCCCACCTCGTGGTCGGCCGGGCCGAACGGGCCGGTACCGACCAGCCCGGCCTGCTCGGGAACCTCGGTCACGTAGATCCGCACGATCGCTCCGGGCACGGTCGTCCAGCGCAGGACGGTGCCGCCCAGGGTGGAACGGGCCTCCAGATCCACCACCGCGCGCGGCCGTGCGACGACCCGCACCAGTACCTCCGCGGCACCCGACGGGGCGACGAGACTATCCGAGGCGTCCGCTCCGGCGACCCACACCTGGTAGCGGTAGATCGCGCCGGGCGCGGTGTCCTGGTCGAGGAAATAGCCGTCGGATCCGCGGAACCGGCGCTTCGCGCCCGACAGCGGGGAGGTCTCGGCGAAGGTCCGTTCGATGACGATGCAGCCCTGCCCCGGAACCGGTCGCCAGGACAGCGCGACCGCGTCGTCGATCATGCTCGCCCGCAGCGCCGTGACGGGCGGGAAGAGCGTGCGGGTCGGGGTGCGGACCGGTACGGACCGCAGCTGGCCGGATTCGCCGGACACCGTGGTGACCACCTCGTGCCAGTGCGGGACGCCCCTGGGCACGCCGGCGTCGAACAGCTCGGTGGCCGTGGTGATGCCCAGGCTGCGTTCGCGGCGGCCGCCGGGGGCCGTGGGGTCGACAAGAACACGCGACACCCGGTAGGAGGCGCCCTGCGTGGTCGATGGTTCCCATCGGAGCAGGACCGCGCCGTCCTGCTCCACCGCGGTGAGCTCCGTCGGGGCGGCAGGACGGCCGGTCTGCGGCGCGCCGGGATCGACGTGTCCGCTGGGCGCCTGGCCGGGCACCTGGCTGGGCGCCTGGCCGGGCACCTGGCTGGGCGCCGCTCTGGCGGTGGGCCCTGGATGCCAGGACAGCTCGTCAACGTGGGCCGCCCGACGCGGCGGATCGGCCTGGGCCGCCCGGGCGAGCAGCTCGTGCGCCCGGGCCGGGGTCATCCGCCGGCCGGGGTCCTTCTCCAACAGGCCGTCGAGCACCGCGGCCAGCTCGCCGGCCCGGTGCGCCTGGGCGGGCGGCTGCAGCAGGATGGCCGCGAGCATCGCGCCGAACGTGTCCCGCTCGAACGGCGGCCGGCCCTCGACGGCGAAGTACAGCGTGCCGCCCAGGCTGAACAGGTCCGCCTCGAAGGTGGCGGGCTGGTTGTTCAGCCGCTCCGGCGCCATGTAGAGGGGGGTCCCGAGGACACCGGTGACGGTGAGGGTCGGGTCGCCGTCGCCGGTGGCGATGCCGAAGTCGGTGAGCACGACCCGTCCATCGGTCCCGATCAGGACGTTCGACGGCTTGACGTCACGGTGAACGATGCCATGCGCCCGTGCCGCGACGAGGGCATCGAGCACCGCGGTCCCGATCCGGGCGACCTCGGCAACGGGCAGGGGCCCGTCGGACCGGACCACCTCGAACAGGGACCGGGACGGCACGAGCTCCATCACGATCCAGGGCAGGCCGTTTTCCAGGAGCACGTCGAGGATGGTGACGACATGCGGATGGCCGCGAAGCTTGGCCGCATGGCGCGCCTCCCGCAGGGCGCGTTCGACCCGGTCTGCGCGTTCGGCCTCGGCGACTCCGCCGGCGAACTCGATCTCCTTGAGGGCCGCCTCGGTCTCCAGCACGGAGTCGAAGGCACGCCACACCGTCCCCATCGCACCCGCACCCAGCCGCGCGACGAGTCGGTATCGGCCCGCCACCATACGGTTGCCTACCGGAACGGTAGCCACGACACCCCCTTGGCTTCCTCCATTGTCGCAGGACAGCTTCCCAGGTGGACGGAAATATCGAGACGCTGCCGAGCAGCCCGCTCGCCGGGGTCGGGTCGGGTGACCCCGGGCTGGGCCGGGGTTGGGTCGGTCAGGACGGGTCGGGGCGTTCCGGCACGAGGTGCTGGCCGGGGGCCGCGGCGCCGTGCAGGCGCAGGGTCGCCCCGGCGGCGTCCGTGCCGGCTTCCCCACCGGTGTTCGTACGGGATACCGGGTGGGTCGGTTCCAGGAGCCGGTGTGACCCCACCGGCTCACCCGGTCCGTCGGTTCCAGGCCGATCCCCCGGGGCCGGCCGGGACGGCGCCATGGCGCCCGCGAAGGCCGTGGCGACGATCAGGGCGCCGGCGACCGACAGCAGCACGCGATTCGGCTCGTCAACATCCAGGACGCGCGCGAGCAGCAGACCGATCCCCGACCCGCTCACCGCCGCGGCCACGGTCGTCAGGACACCGATCCGCCGGTCGCTCAGGAAGATCATTTGCCCGCAGATGAGGCCGATTATCGCGGCGGCCACCGGCCCCACGACGGCATGGCCGGTCCGCTCGGTTTCGGCGGCCCAGACCCCGACCGTGGCGGCCAGACCGGTCAGGGCGAGCAGCGCGGTCAGGACCGATGGCCGTGACGAGGACGGGGATGGCCGTGACGGATGCGCGGGCCCGACTGCGGGGAATGACGGCGTCGGGACGGGTGAGGGTGTGGGGGGAGGGGTTGCCGGCGGGCCGGGATTCGGGGTCGGCCGGGTCTGCTCGCGGTTCGGTTCCGCACCCGTGACCGGGGGGACGTCGTTGCTGGCGTCGGCCGTCTCCTCGGGGGAGAGCCGCTGGGTGAGCAGGCGGACGAGCTCGCCGGCGGAGGGCCGGTGCCCGGGGTTCTTCGTCAGGGCCTGACGAACGGGACCGAGCAGCCGCTCGGGCACGCCGTCGAGCTCCGGCTCGGTCGAGCTGATGTGCAGCGCCACGATCTCCGGCGCCTCGCCGCGGAAGGGCCGCCGCCCGGTCGCGGCGAAGACCACGCAGCATCCCCAGGCGAAGACGTCCGCGGCCGATCCCGCCTGCTGGCCGTTGATCTGCTCGGGGGCCATCCAGACCACGGTCCCGACGAGTTCGCCCGCCTGGGTGTAGCCGGTGTAGTCGGCCGACCGGGCCACCCCGAAGTCGATGACCTTGGGACCGGCCCAGGACATCACGATGTTCGCCGGTTTGAGGTCGCGATGCACCACGCTGGCGGCGTGGATCGCCTCGAGGGCCGCGGCGAGACCGATCGCGAGCCCATCCAGAGGGCGGCCCGTGAGCGGGCCGCCCTCCTGGACGGCGGCGCGCAGGGTGGGGCCCGCCACGTATTCGGTCGCGAGCCAGGGCTTCGGCCCGTCCACCTCGGCCCTGATCACCCGGGCGACGGTGTCGGCTCGCACATGCCGGGCAGCCGAGACCTCGGAACGGAAGCGGGCACGGAACTCGGGGTCACTGGCATGCACCTCGTGCGGCACCTTCACCGCGACGGGCTGGTCGTCCGGTCCGAATCCCAGGTAAACAACGCCCATGCCGCCGGCGCCGATGCGATTGTGCAGGCGATAGGGCCCCATCACCCGCGGGTCGGTGTCGTTCAGTGGTCGTAGCACGGCTGGTCCTCGAGCGTCCCTGTCCCCGGCGGCACTGCCTTTGGTGGCGCTGTCACGTTGGTGGCGCTGTCACGTCGCACCACAGCCCGGTGGCCGTCGGAATCTCTGAACGTAGTATTCCGCGGCGGCCCGATGCAGCGGTATATAGCAGAAAAGTGGCCCTTCGTAGACGGACAGCGCGTCCGGGACCGTCCGTCCCCCGGGGTTGTCGCCCCACAGCTCCTTCGCGTAGTCCTGCGGATCCCGGAACAGTTCGGCGGTCGCCCGCCTGACCAGCACCGGATCGGCGTCCGCATGGGCGAGCAGGCCGTTGGGGATCGTGACGGTCCGGACCGGCGAGATCCCCCGGTAGTCGTCGGGTCCGAGGCTTCCGGTGCCGAAGACCGGCCCGGCGAAGAAGTGCCCGCGGGACCGGTAGAACTGGTCCCAGTCGGCGGTGATGCCGTCCTGGTAGCTGGACAGGTCGAGCAGGCGCAGCCTGGCGCCACTGGCGATGGCGTTCTTGATCTGCCGGGTTCCGGCTCCGCCCGCCCAGACCACCGCGTCCACCTTCCCGGCGGACAGGCGGCGCAGGGCCTCGTCGATGGAGGATTCGTCCAGTTCGCCGCGGCAGTCCTCGGACAGGGCCACCCGCAGGAGCACCTCGCTGATCTGCCGGACCCCCGATCCCGACCGGCCGGCGGCGATGGGTCGGTGGCAGAGATCGGCGAAGCGGGTGATGTCGACGTCATCCGACCTGCTGGTGGGGTCGCGCACGATCACGTGCAGCAGGTCCTGATGGACGGGTCCGATGGTGCGCAGACCCGCCACCGGGTGGCCACCGCGGTTCGGATCGAACTGGTTGACCCCCTCCGCCGCGTCGACCGTCGTGTTGAGCTGCGCGATCGCCAACCCGCAGACGCGGCTGTCGGGTGATTCCAGGTTATAGATGTTCTCCGTGGAACCCGCCGTTTCCACGACGTCCACGTCGAAGTGTTCCGGGGCGGCTTGCAACCGGGTCCGCAGTACCCGGGCAAACTGGTTGTAGGGTGACCCGACACTGCCAGTGAAGATCTGTACCGAAGTGCAGGCGGATCGGCCCGCCGGCGGCCAGGCGGCCGCCCTGGAACGATCGGACGTGGTAATGAGCAAAGTGACGACGGCGACGGCGAGAACCACACCGATCACCACGGTGAGGCGTTGCCGTCGGGTCAGCCTTTCCGGCCGGGACCCGGCCGGTTGGTCCGTCGACACCGCGCATCCTCCGCTCTGGGATGTGGATCATTGACGACCATGGTCGCGGAATGCGGGAAATCGTAGAGGAATCGGCAGAGCAGGTTCACAGCCGGGGGTGCGGTGGTAAAGCGCCCCGCTGCCAGCTTCTCGGAAACTCTTCCGGAGCGCGATTCCCGGCGGGCCTTCGGGCTTGTCCGGTGGACGACACGGGGTCACCGGTGGCGAGGCCAACGTCCGGCTTCCCGGCCTGGGAGCCACAGGTCGACCCCGCCGACCCGGCTGGGAGCCGCGCCGACGAGCTCGCGCAGCAGCGTGCGTAGCTCGGCGGTCCGCCGCGCCGGTCCCAGCACGACGGCGTCCGGGGCGAGCCGTTTGTAGGCCGCCCGCAGCCGCGGCGATCCCGACATGGCAGCGGCGGTCGTCGCGCCGTTGTCGATGTCGATGAGGGCGGACGTCAGCGCGTCCGGCGGGCTGTGGAACGCCGCCCGGCCATCGGGCCCGGGGACGGTGCAGTAGCAGCCGGGGATGACGAACCGGAAGTTCGCCCTGGCCTGCCACAGCATGGCCTCGGCGTTCTGGGGATGGGGAAAGGGGACGACGAGTGCGGTGGCACCCTGCGGAATCAGGGTCACCCCGTCACTGGTGAAGAACGCGGGCGTCGTCATCGACGTGGTGAGCATCGGGGCGGGGACGAGCGCCACCAGGGCCGCGAGTGTCAGCAGGCCGGCTCCCAGCCGGACGGTCCTGGTCCGGACCCGAGCGGGGATCTCCCGTCCGGGGTCCGGATCGGCGGGCACCGTCCGGTCCGACGCCAGCCGGTCAAGCCCGGTCGCCACCACGATGGCCGCGCACATCATCACGTATAACGCCAGGCGGGAGGGCAACACGTTGCCGAGTACCGGCACGTGCTGAAGGGGCAGCCACGGGAGGGGAACGCCGGTGTCCCGGCCGTCGACATGCAGGTGACCACCGAGTGAGAGCACGGCCATGACCACGCCGAGCGGAGCGAACACCCCGACCGGCGGAGGCCGGCGCGCGCCGCCCGTCGCGACGACGACCACGACGACCACGACGACCAGAACGATCAGTGGAGCGCCCAGGTAACCGCTGACCTCGACCGCGTTCCCCGTGAAACCGAGGCTGTGGCGCAGCGCGCCGTCCGGGGCGACGGCCTGCATGGGCGTCGGCGTGACGAAGGTCAGCAGATCCGTCACGGCGATTCCATCGGGTTGGATCGAGCCATGGATCCGCTGGGCACCCAGGAACTGGGTGCCCAGCGGCCAGGCGAGCGCGACCGCGGCGACCCCGCCGGCCGTGGCGAGGCCGCTCAGGGCCGGTCGTAGCCGCGATCGGATCCGATCGCGATGACGTACGGCGAGGATCACAAGGCCGAACGTGGCTGCCAGCGCGGATGTGGCGAGCAGCTCCTCGCCGATCAGCGCCTGGGCGATGATCGCCAGGCCGAGCAGGACGCCGGTGCGCCGCGGCCCCCGCCCGCGGACCACGAGATCGTCGAGGAGCAGCAGGAGAACCGGCGGGAACGGCGCGAAGGTCAGATGCAGATGACCGTAGGACGCGCCGATCATGTGCGGTCCGAAGCCGTACAGCAGGCCCGCCAGCGCCGCCGGTCCCGGACGTACCCATCGGCGCAGCACCCAGAACAGGGCGAATCCGCTGATCACGGGCGCCAGAGTCAGCAGCACCGTCAGCGTGGTCACGGGGCCGCCCAGCAGCGTGATCGGTGCGGCCAGCGCGCCCAGTAGGAGCACGGGTGTGCTCCACAGGACGTCGGCCCCGTCGGGGGCGTTGATGTGGTGCGTCAGGAACGGGTTGAGCCCGTCGGCGAGCGCGTGCGGCGTCCAGCCGAGGAACCAGGCGAACAGCATGGCGTCGTTGCCGCCGTAGGAGACGTTCCCGAGATTCCCCCACGCGGAGTGGAAGATGCCGATGGCCACCGCCAGGTATCCCACCGCGACCAACAGCGGCGGAGGAACCTGGATCCGCCAGGACCGGATCTCCGGCGCCGGGCGTGCACTGTGGCCGGGAGCATGATCGGTACCGTGACCGGAGATGCCTTCGGCGGCCCCAGCGGTTTCGGATTGCGTCACGACGGCCCCCCTCGTGTGCCCGTAGACCCCGATCCGCCCCCTGCGGACGGGATGTACGGGGCGTTCACGACCATAGTCGCCCTGATTGCCTCCGTAGCTACATAACGTGATGATTTGGCGGTATGGGGTGACGGTCCACCCGCGACACGGCACAGGGAGGGATACCCGCCGGGGGAGAGTTCCTCAGCCGGCTGCGGAAACCCTCACCGGTTTTCCGGGACCGCGTTCGTTCCCGCGGGTCCGGCGGTTCCCGGTGCTGGGCTGTCCGGTGCTGGGCTGTCCGGGCCGTTCCGGTGCGGCGCGCGGTACTACCCGGCTGCCCGGTCCTGGCCGCGGGGCGTGGCGCTCGGATCCGCCCATTCCGCCACCAACGCGGCGTAGCTGCGATAGCGCGCAACGGCGTAGTCGTCGGAGACGACGCCGTCGCGGTCAAGCACGGCGACGGGATAGCCGCGCTCCGCGCGATAGCCCCGTTCACCGACGATGACCCGCCCCCCGAGCCGGACCACTCCGACGACGTACGGCAGGGAGGTCCAGCGGGGCGGGCGGGCGGCGGCCAGGATGCTCGGGTCCCGCCAGGCATACAGGCCGCAGGCGCAGTGCTCGTCCGGGACCCGTCCGTGGCCCGCGCCGGGCTCGCCGGGCTCGACGTCCCGGTCCGGCCGGCGGGTGCGCAGGCAATGTGCCTCGGTCATGCCGTCGGCGCGCCAGAGCAGCAACCCGGGTGGAAACGGCGACCACGGCGTCCAGGCAGGGCGTAGCTGGCCGCGCGCGTCCACCGCCCACTGCCGCCAGCCGAGCAGGCTCACCCGGGAACCGGTTCCAGGTCCGGTTCCGGCGCGGCCGGGACCGGGATGGTCAGCGGCTCGGAGTCGGGAAAGCTGATCGGCTCGTCTTCGACGATCCGTTCCGGTCTGCCCACATCACCCACACGTCTACGGTGAGCGCCCGATACCGAGCCGTCAATGCCCCCGGCGGGTAGCAGGCACCCCATCGGGGTACGGGCCCTCCCGCCGGGGGCGGGCCGACCGGCGGAACCAGGCGCAGCGCCGCGGGCCGCGACCACTGGTTCCCACGAACGCCTGGTCGGCGTGTCGATGATCTCCACCGGTGGTGTTCAATGTGCTCTTCGCCTAGTCCTGTGGGGTGATGTCGTTGCCGGGCATGTCTGCGGCCGATCCGTACCAGGTGGCCGCGGCCCTGCTGTGGGCCCGCGTCCTCGGTCTCGAGACCGTCGGTCTGCATGACGACTTCACCGATCTCGGCGGTGATGCGGCGACCGCCCAGGAGCTGGTGGCGACCCTGTGCGACGAGTTCGGGGTCCGGCTGCCGAGCTCCGTGGTCGCCCAGGCGCCGACGCCCGCCGCGTTCGCCGAGGTGTGGGCCGCCCGGCAGAGCGAGTCCGTCGGGCATCCCACCGTGATGCCGCTGACGCCCGACGGTTCCGGCACCCCGTTGTTCTGCTTCCCGGAGGCTGGTGGGCCGGCGATCGGTCTGCTCCCGTTCGCCCGGTACTTCGCGGGCGAACGGCGAGTCTACGGGATGCAGGCGCACGCCCTGGAACGGCGGGGCGTCCCCGACTGGTCGGTGTCGGCCGCCGCCCGGCGGCACGTGGGGGAGATCCGTCTTCTCCAGCCGACGGGTCCCTACCTGCTGGCCGGGCACTCTTTCGGCGGACTGATCGCGTTCGAGGCCGCGCAGGTCCTCCGGAAGGCGGGCCACGAGGTCGGCCTGCTGGCGTTGATCGACACCTATCTGCCGGGTACCTCGCGGCTGACCCGATCCGGGGCGATCGTGCCGACCAGTCAGTTGGAGGGAGCGCATCCGGACTCCCCAACACCGCCCGACGCCGGTCGGGGGATCGGCCCACTCGCCGCCGACGACGGGCCCACGCTGACCCCGCGGGTGGTGGTCGACCGCCTGCGCCAACTCGTCGAGCTGCCGCTCGCCGGCGTGGTCCGCTTCCGGGGGATGCACCAGTACGACGTCTTCTACAACCAGGGGCGCATTCTGACGATGACCTACCGCCCCCGCACCTACGATGGCCGGACGACGGTCTGGCTCGCCGACGACCACGACGAGATCGAGGCCTGGCGGGGCGTCCTGACCGGGCCCGCCGCGATCCGCCGGATCGGCGGGGACCACCGCGGCGTCCTGCGGGAACCGCTGGTCGCCGAGGTGGTGGCCGAGCTGCGCCACGAGCTGGCGACGGTGCCCGGCATCGACGGCCGCCGGGTCTGATCTCCTGCGGATCGCCATCTCCACGCCGCCCGCGGAGACGTTTGCCGCATTGCGGCGGCGCTACCCGCAGGTCGACCCCGAGCGACTCCTCCCGGTCGGGTGGGACGCGGCGCGTTCGTTGATCGCCGAATATCTTGCCGCCGGGATGAGTAAGTTCGTCGTTCATCCGGTCACGACACCCGGCGGATGGCCGGATTTCTTCGACGCCTTCGCCGCCGAACTCATGCCGCTCGAGACCTGATCGGCGGGCGTTTCTGGCGAGTCGGACGATATGGACGGAGGGCTCAGGTGATGGTGAAACCGCCGTCGACGGCAAGGGTCTGCCCGGTGACGAAACTGCCGGCGTCGGAGGCCAGGAAGAGCAGCGCCGCGGTCAGTTCCTCCGGTTCACCGAAGCGTCCGCCGAGGACCCTCGGCAACTGGGTCTCGAGGTACTCGGGCTGGTACGCGTCGGTCATCTCAGAGTGGAAGAAACCCGGCGCCAGCGCGTTCACCCGGATGCCGCGTCGGCCGGTCCATTGCTGGGCCAGATCGCGGGTGAGGCCGACGAGTGCGGCCTTGCTCGCCGCGTAGGCCGCCTGCGGCAGGCCGGCGGTCGTCAGACCGAGAACGCTGGAGATGTTAACGATGCTGCTGCCGGGTCGCATGACCCGCGCCGTCGCCTGCGCCATCCAGTAGCAGCCGCCCAGGTTGACGTCGATGACGGAGCGGAACTGTTGCGGGGTCTCCTTGAGCGCGGGGACGGCGGTGCCGATCCCGGCGTTGTTGACCAGGATGTCGACCCGGCCGAAGGTCTCCATCGCGGCGGCGACAAGGTGTTCGCAGGAGGCGGGGTCGGTGACGTCGGTGGCGACGGGCAGGGCGCGGCGGCCCTCCTTCTCCACGAACTCGGCGGTGGCGGTGAGCCGGTCGACCCGGCGGGCGCCCAGGGCCACGTCCGCGCCGGCCTCGGCCAGGCCCCGGGCGAAGTCCACCCCGAGACCAGAGGACGCCCCGGTGACGACGGCGACCCGACCGTCCAATCGGAAACGGTCCAATACGGACATAGAGTGCTCCTTCACGATAAGGCGGCTCGCGCCTGATCATGGATCCCATCCCGGGCCGGCGAGCGATCCGGGCTTCTCGCGCCGCCATCCTTGCAGGTCCCGGCGGCTGGCCCTACCAGGCTGCCGGCAAACGTGTTCCGGAACATGTGATCTGTGGGTCGGGGGGTACTGACGACGTGTCGGTTACTTCGACCTCACCGGCTGTGAAGCGCGACAATCCCGCGCACGTCGACAGGGCGACCGAGGGCCTCGGGAGAGCGGAGGTCATCGCGCCGCGGGGGAGATGGAGCGTCGGGCCCGGGCGCTCGTCTTCGCCTCGTACATGTCCGTATCGGCGTGCCGGACCACGCTCTCGGGACTGTGCGAGCCGGCGCCCCCGACGGCCTGCGAGGACGCCAGGCCGATCGTTGCTTTGACCACAAGGGTGTTGCCGGCCACGGTGAGGGGTGCCTCGACGAACTCGCGCACCCGCTGCTCGGTCTGGCGCATCGTCAGGGAGTCGGCCCCGGGCAGCACAATGACGAACTCGTCACCGCCGAGTCGGAACGCCTGCCCAGCATGTGCTTCCGGTCGGATCATCTCGGGATCGATCAGCGCGGGACCGATCGGCTCGACCGGTCCCGCGCTGGCCACCGACGGGCCCGGGGCGAGGACGTCGGCCAACCGAGTGGCGACCGTGCACAGCACATCGTCGCCCACCTGGTGACCGAACGTGTCGTTGATCGGTTTGAAGTCATCCAGATCGATGAGTAGAACCGCGAACGGAGTCTGCTCCCGAGCCAGTTGATCGAGGAATTCGGTAAGCGCCGCCCTGTTCGGCAGGCCGGTCAACGGGTCGTGGGTGGCACGTTTCCGTAGCTGCTCCTGCAACTGACGACGTTCGCTGATCTCGTGGCAGGTGAGCAGGACACCACCGTCGAAGCAGCCCGGCCCGGACGCGGGCCGCCAGGCGCCGGCCTCGATGTCGAACCAGCGATGGTCGCCGTTAACCGTCTGCATGCGGACGTCCAGCAGGGACCCCGGTCCACCACGCTGCCGGTCCGCGAGGAAGGCCCGCGTCGCAGCCTGGTCCTCGGGATGGACCAGGTCGATGAGCGGCAGCCCGATCATGGCCTTGACCGGGTAGCCGAGCAGGCTTTCGACCGCCGAACTGATGAAGGTCGGCCGGCCCGCACGGTCCAGGTTGACGATGATGTCGTGCGACTCGTGCAGCAGGGTCTGCAGCCGCGCCCGGTCGCGCCGGACCGCCTGCTCTCCCCGGAAGATCATTTTTGTCAGGCCTGAGAACGTGACGGTCACAATGCCGAGCAGCAGCAGATCGCCGACGGCATGGTTGTCTCGCGGGTCGCGCGGCAGCGGGCCGTTCTGTTGCAGGATGAGGTACCCCCACGTGGGATGGCCGGGGATCGCGGCGGCGACGGCGACGTGACCGCCGCCGTTGCGCACCGTCACCTGCCGGCTCTGGCCTGGCTTGATTGACCGCAGCTCCGTGCCGTCAATCAGGGCGATCCCGACCGCGGACGGATCGTCGGACAGGGCGATGCGCCCGGCCTCGTCGACGATGACGATCCGGGTGTCCTCTCCGGTGCCGCTCGTCCCGGTACCCCCGCCGCCAAAAACGCGGACCATCTCGGCTCCCGGCATCCCGGCTCCCGGTCTACCCATGACCAGAAACGCGGCGCTGCGTCCGTCCCGCACGATCGGCACGATGCTGTACGCCCGAACCCGATCGCCCAGGTGGAAAACAGGGATGTTGATTCCGCTGGTGCGGGCGAGAGCCCAGATCCGGTCCCGTGGGGGGAACGGGATCGTTGCGCCGGTGGGTTGGACCGCCGTCGGCCTGCCGTCGAGATCGACCAGTGCCAGAACGGTGTCGGGGCCCGCGAGCGCCGATCGGGAGACCGACGCCAGCACCCGCTGGTCGACAGCGGGTTCGGTCAGCGACCAGGGAAGTCTGGAGATCGGGTCGATCAGGCGCACGGGTTGACCCAGGTCCGCGACATACTCGGCCAGACGGAGGACGAGGGAGTGGGTCTCGGCGGTGTGTTGGGCCTCGTCTCGCCGCCGGT
The DNA here is from genome assembly GCF_000685765.2 of Frankia sp. BMG5.23. NCBI lineage: Bacteria > Bacillati > Actinomycetota > Actinomycetes > Frankiales > Frankiaceae > Frankia > Frankia sp. BMG5.23. The sequence goes on along the minus strand of NZ_JDWE01000013.1, from coordinate 31,052 downwards.
TGGCATTCTCGATCTCCAGGGTGACCGCCGTGGCGGCCAGGATGACGGTCCCCAGCACGAGCAGTGGGATGGCTCGCCCCAGCTGCTCGCGCACGGTTGTCCGCCAGCGTCGAGGAGACAGCGGATGCCCGGTCCGGCCCGCGGGTGACGATCCGGATGCGCCTGGGGATCTGGGCGGGCCTGGGGATCTGGGCAAGGCTGGGAAGGACATCGAGCGCGGTCGGGTGACCGGGGATCGCGGCATGATCCGGTCGGTGGCGAGGAGCACAGACGCGGACGGTGCGGGCGCCTTGAGCGTGGTGGTCTCGGCCGCTGGGGGGTCCGCCATGGCATATCGTCCCGGACCAGCCTGCTTGGCCTTGTACATGGCCTCGTCGGCCGCGCGCAGCAGCCGCCCGGAATGGCTGGGCCGGCTGACGGCCAGCGCTACTCCGATGCTTGCGGCGACGCAGACCTCGTAGCCGTCGACGAGGATCGGTTCCCGTACCGCGCGGATGACCCGACCGGCCATGGTGCGAGCGGCGATTTCGTTCGCGCGCAGCAGCAGGACCCCGAACTCGTCGCCGCCGAATCTCCCGGCGACATCGTCGGGGCCCAGCAGTGTTCGGATCCGTCCACTGATGACCTGCAGCACCCGGTCGCCGGCCGCGTGGCCGAAGGTGTCGTTGACCGGCTTGAAGCTGTCGAGGTCGATGAACAGGACCGCGACGCCCCCAGCCGCGGCGAGGGCATCCTCTAGCTGCTCCTCGAAGGCGGTCCGGTTACACAGTCCGGTGAGTACGTCATGGCGCGCCTGATAGCCGAGCTGGTCCAACAACTGCTTCCGTTTACCGACCGCATGGCAGGTGATCAGCACTTCGCCGGATCCATCCCGGGTGGACAGGTGGCGGGTCGCGACGTCGAACCACCGGGATGTGCCGTTCGCCGCCGTCATCCGAATGTTGAGCAGGGACCCGGCAGCGGGGTTCTCGATCAATCGTACGAGCCGGTGGGCGTCGTCCGGGTGCACCAGATCCGCGACCTTGCGCCCGAGCCAGGTTTCCTGGGAATGGTCGAGTAACGGGACGATCGCGGGGCTGATGAACGTGAGTCGTCCAGTGAGGTCGGTTGTCAGCACGATGTCATGGGCCGCCGCGAACAACGCGCACAGCCCGGCCCGGGAGCGCCGAGCCGCCGTCTCTCGCAGCAGGCCGACGAAGACGATGCTCAGGACCGACGTCAGCGCGAAGGCCAGCAACGTCAGATTCCGTTGGTTCCGTCGGGCCCGGAGGTCGGCGTTCAGCGAGTCCGTGGCCTGCCGGAAGTAGGTCAGGTACCCCGTCGTCGGCTGCACCGCCGTGATGTTCGTGATCCTCCTGCCGTTCTCGGTCGTCTCCCAGATCCGCGCACCACCACGCTGGGCGTGGGAGCGGGAGAGATCGGCGGTCGAGAGGACCTGCCGACCCAGCATGCCCGGCTCGGTGGATGCGATCGGTACCCCGTCCGGGCCGACCGTCGACATGCTGCCCCGGCCGACCCCGAGCAGGGCCGTGATCCAGTTGGTGAACTGGAGGTTGGACTCTTCGGTGGACACGGCGACCAGGACGGCCCAGGGCCGCGGACGGCCGACGGGAACCACCGTTGCTCTGACGCGGCCATCGTGGAGGGCGAAGACGGGGGACACCGCGGGAACCCCGGACCAGGCAGCGGACCAGGCCTGCCCCAGGTCGGCGGGGACTATGGAGTTCCCCCGTGGATAGGAGGCCGTGGTATGGCCCGCGGTGTCGAGCAGCGCAACCACCCGGATGACATCGCCGGAGTGAGCGATCTGGAGCTGCGGGAGCAGGGCTTCGTTTCCCAGGGGGTCACCGGGCTGGAAGGGCGTCCGATCGGTCGCGGACTGCATCGCCGCCGGGTTATCGACGATCGCCGCCCACTGCGCGAGCCGCTTGACCAGCTGGGAACGTTCGTTGAGGCGGTCGATCTTCTCCCGGCTCAGCAGATCGGAGCCCGTCCAGATTGCCATGGTACCGAGGACCGCAACCGTGAGTAGTCCGACGATCAGCGGGTGGATGAATCGCCGCCGGAGTCGCGATCCGGCCCGGGCCGCCGAGGTTCTGATTGCGGCCGTGACTCGCCCGGGCGCTTGCCGCCCACCGATTCGGCCACCTCTGATCATCTATATGCCCCGTCCGACAACCGTGCCCGGACTCGACGGATCTTACCGTGAGTGAAGACTTTCTGTTTTCCGTGCCGTCGAATCATCCCGGTAGTGGGTGAGCATACGAGTATCTGTGCCACGAGTTTCACCGGCCGCCGCCCGTGACAGAACTCCACCGCTTGTGCCGACACGGACCGGCGTATTGGGCTGGGTGACCCGGCGCGTTCGCGGGATGGAGGAGATTGCCGAGCGAGAATGATTCGACTACTAGAGGTGTCGCTCTGAATACTTTAAGGCTTGGATGGTCGGTCGATGGGCGGCATCAACTCGACTACGGGTTACTGCGTATAACGCTATGTATAGCACTGGGTGCTGTTGGTTGGAGCTGGGGAGCTGTGATGTTGGTACCGCCCGCGACCGGTCCCCGCATGCTTCTCGTTCCCTTCGGCGTTATCCAATACTCTCCGTAACACCCGGCCGGTCTAGCCCGATCGAGTATCGCGGAAGATGATCATCTGCTCACCGCGTGCGTTGCTCGAGCCGGCGGGGCTTCGTGGCAGCGGGACCGCCGGGTGAATAAGAGCGCGTGACCGTCCCTGCCTGCCCGCCGGCTCCTCGTCGAGGCGTCGGCGAGGGCGCGGGGCGGCTTGGTCGAGCAGTGTGTCGGCTGCTTCCGATCCGTTCCGCCGGTGGCTGGCTTAACGGGAAACGGCATTCTAGCCCGGACGGCGGTCCGGAGATTCACCGCGCCTCGGGTGGGCCGGAGCGTGCGGATTTCTTCGCCCGGACGTGGCCACCGGTCGATTTACCTGGTTCTCGATCCGGCCTAGTGCCCGGACGTCAGGGCGCGACGACATCGTCCCGGCGTTGGATGCCGAATGTGTAAAAACCTTTGGGCGCAATAGCCGGACGCCGGCCGGGAACAGCCCACCTGTTCGGGGCCGGCGGCAGGGATCTTTTCTGGTCCGCCGTGGGCCTTCGCCGCGGGAGCGGATCCTCTTCGGCGCGGCCGTGATCCGCACGGCCCCGCCGGGTACACGGCCCGTGGATCCGGCGAGAGCGCGCGATGCGACTGGTCCGACGCGGCCAGGAGTGGCACGCTTCATACCAGTGCCGACGGGCCGTGCTCGGACGCGGCTCGGCTCATGTGCGGCACTGTCGATGTGCGGCCCGGCCGAGGCCGATGTGCGGCACTGTCGAGGCCGATGTGCGGC
>NZ_JDWE01000013.1:0-27648 GCF_000685765.2 Frankia sp. BMG5.23 | reverse complement strand
CGAGGCCGATGTGCGGCACTGTCGAGGCCGATGTGCGGCCCGGCCGAGAGGAGGGCCGGTGATCTCGCCGACCACCGTCAACCGGACAACGGCGGTTCCCGGGACGTGTTCGTCCCGGACCCATGAGGTGACGAACCAGCCTCCGCCCCTCGTGGGGCACGATGCGGCGGCCGATCCGGCGCTGCTGGCGGCCCTCGCGCGGGAGGGGGCCGGCTGGCATATGGACGATCTGCACCGACTCGGTCGGTTGGCCGGCAGCGAGGAGGCCGCCCGCCAGGCCGACGAGGCGAACAGGTTCCCGCCGCAACTGCGCACTCATGATCGTTACGGGTTTCGCGTTGACGAGGTGGACTTCCATCCCTCCTGGCATGCCCTGATGGAGGTCGCGGTACGGGAGGGCTTGGCCGGGGCGCCGTGGGCCGACCCGCGTCCCGGCGCCCATGTCGCCCGCGCCGCGGACATCCTGGTCTGGGGCACCGTCGAGCAGGGCCATCTGTGCCCGGTGTCGATGACCTACGCCGTGGTGCCGGCGCTGCGCGCCGCCCCGGAGCTCGCCGCCCGCTACGAACCGTTGCTGACCAGCCGCGTCTACGATCCGGGTCTGCGCCCACCCGAGGGCAAGGCCGGCCTGCTGGCGGGCATGGGCATGACGGAGAAGCAGGGTGGCTCGGACGTCCGTGCCAACACGACGACGGCGACGCCGGCGGGCGACGGGACCTATCGGCTGCGGGGGCACAAGTGGTTCACCAGCGCCCCGATGAACGACGTCTTCCTGGTCTTGGCCCAGGCCCCCGGTGGCCTGTCCTGCTTCTGGGTGCCACGGGTGCTTCCGGACGGCGTCCGCAACACCTTTCGCATCGCGCGGCTGAAGGACAAGCTCGGTAATCGCAGTAACGCCAGCGGCGAGCCGGAGTTCGACGACACGGTCGGTTGGCTGGTCGGCGAGGAGGGCGCAGGGGTCCGGGCCATCATCGAGATGGTGGCGATGACCCGGCTCGACTCCAGCCTCGGCTCGGCGGCGGGGATGCGTGCGGCCGTCATGGCGGCAGCCCACCACGTGCGTCACCGACGCGCGTTCGGGAGACCGCTCATCGATGCTCCGTTGATGCGCAATGTGCTCGCCGATCTCGCCCTGGAGTCCGAGGCCGCGACGACCCTGGTGCTCCGGGTGGCGGGCGCGGTCGACCGGGCGGCCCGTGGCGATCGTCAGGAACAGGCGTTCGGACGGTTGGCGATCGCCGTCGCGAAGTACTGGGTGTGCAAGCGTTCCCCGGCGCTGGCCGCCGAGGCGCTCGAATGCCTGGGGGGCAACGGCTACGTGGAGGAGTCCGGGATGCCGAGGCTCTACCGCGAGGCGCCGCTGAACGGCATCTGGGAGGGCTCGGGCAACGTCAACGCGCTCGACGTGCTGCGCGCGCTCACCCGGGAACCGGCCAGCTTCGCCGCCTTCGCCACGGAGATCGACGCGGCGCGTGGCGCGGACCGCAGGCTGGACGCGGCCTGGGCCCGGTTGCGCGCTGTCCTGGACCGGTCCAAGGACGCGGAGTTCGCCGCCCGGCGCATCGTTGAGCGACTTGCCGTCGTCCTGCAGGGCTCCTTGCTGGTGCGCTACGCCCCGAGCGCCGTGGCCGACGCGTTCTGCGCCACGAGAGTCGCCGGTGAGGGGGGACTGGCCTTCGGTACCCTGCCCGATGCCGCTGATGTGCCAAATATTCTCGGCAGAATTCCACCGATGGGCGCCTGAGATGATTCGCTCGGTGTTTCCTGACCTTGGCGGATAGGTACTAGAAACTCTCCGTAATCAATGCTGCGCCATCGGGTGGGGGATGTGCCCCTAGGGTGGAGACTGACTGCGCCCTGGAGGGTTCCATGGTGTTCTTCTGCTTGGCTGTCGCCGGGCTGATATTGATCGCGGGCGCGCTCGGCCTGGTGCGGGGACGCGCGGAATGGGCGTGGATCCCCAACCGCCGTACGGCCGGCGCGGTTGCCGGTGCGGGATCCGCGGCGCTCGTCGCTTTCGGGCTGCTCGCATCCCGAGGAGTCGGGGTCGGCGACGGCAACGATCCGGACCTGCCCGTGAGCCAGGCTGTCCTGCCCGCACCGACTCCCCCATCACCGTCCACGCCAGCATCGCCACTTTCAGTGCTATCCGCGACGTCCGTCGAGCCCGGGTCCACGTTGCCCGCGGACACCGACGCGGATCGGGACCTGGCTGCGGACAGGGCCGCACGTCGTCCGGCGCCGTCCGATGACCGCGGCGGACCCCAGCAGTCGCGTCCTCCCACATGGGACACCTGGCCGCCGTGGGCGTCGCCCGCGGACAGCCGGTCGTCGGGGACGTTGCAGCTAGGGACGTTGCCGGTGGAGACGTCGCCGGCGCCGACGCTGCCGTCTGCTACGTCCTCGCCGGGGACGTCGCCGCCGGGGACGTCGCCGGCGGGGACGTCGCCGCCGGGAACCCGGCCGACGGGAACCCCGCCGCCGGCGCATGGTCGGCCCGACACCCGCCCGGACGACCGGGGAACCGCCGGGGACGACCGGGGAACCGCCGGGGACGACCGGGGAACCGCTGGCGGTCGCGGAACCGCCGGTCAGAAGTCCGACGGGCGCGACCATGCCGGGTCCGACCGACATGCCGGGTCCGACCGAGGAGCCGAGAGCGCGGCCCCGACACCACGCGACGGCGGTCGCCCCTCACCCGGATCACCTGGATCGAGTGATACGGGTCGTGGCGCGGGGGCATCGCGGCAACCGAGGGAACCGGGGGATCGGTCCGTCTCTAGGCCGGCGAGTGGACCCTCGGCGAGTGGACCGTCGGCGAGCGGGGCGGGGTCGCCGTCCGCTCCGCCGCGCACGAACGAGGGCTCGCCCAGGGCGACCGGACAGCCGGTCGGCTCGGCCCGGCCGGCTGTCGCCGCCGGGCCGGCGGACGGATGATCGTTCTCGCTCGAGGTTGTCGGCTGCCGCGCTTTTCCGGGTACACGGAGGGCGACACGACGTTCTGGTATTCGTCTCGTTACTTTCAGTGAGTTACGGTTCGGGTTCTCGTGCTGATGCTGAGACCTGGGGGCCCCGATGGCGGCGGTTGCGATGATCATCGCTCTGCTTGCGGTGATGGTGATGCTGATCGGTGTCACAGGCATCCTGCGTGGGCGGGTCGGCTGGGCCGGAATTCTGGACCGGCGGCGAAGCGGCGCGGTCGCGGCGGCTGGATTCACGGTCGCGGTCATCGCCTTCGGGCTCGCCGCGCCCGGCGGGCCCACCCCGGGCGACGTGCTGATCCAGGCCGATCGACCGTCGTCCGATCGGCTCGTCCGGGCCAGGACTGATGACGATCGGGACGACGACCGGTGGGCGGGCCGCCGCGAGCAGAGCCGATCGTCCTTCCCCACCCGGTCCACCTACCCCGACCCCGTCCACCCCGTTCCCGGCGTCCCGGGAACGGACGGAGCACGGACGTTGCCACGCCTCGTCGCCCCTTCCGGCGATCCGGATTCCGCCGGGGGCCCGACCGCACCTTTCGTCGAATCACGGCCCCCGTCTTCGCCCACGCGCCCGCCGTCGGCCGACGGCGGGCGGCGGGTGTCATTGGTTCCACCCGTCGCATCGGATCGGGCGGATGCCTTCGGACCCGAGCCGGGGGACAGGAGACTGCTCCCTTCGGTGCCCAGCCGCCGGACCGCGCCGCGTCCGTCGTCGAACCCGTCGGAAGCGCGGCCGTCCGGCGGACTGCTCCCCGCGCCCGCGGGCGGGTCGGTCGATCCCGGACCGCCCGCACAGGCCGGTCCGACGGGGGGCGGCAGGGCGGACGGCCGGGGCGACGACTGCGGCCCGGCGACGGGTCCCGGACCGATTGTGGTGATTCCCGATCTGTTCGGCTCCAAGCAACAGGCTGATGCCGCGATGTGCGCGGATCCCTGAGCGGGTCCGGCGTTTCAACCCGCCGGTGTGGGACCGGCGCGGCTGGCCGCGACCAAGGCGACGACCGAGGGGCGAGCCGAAGCACTTTTGTCTCCACCGGCCCGGTTCGCATTGTCGCCTACCCGATAATGTACCGCCGTGCCTATTCCTTATCCCGTTCTCGCTCAGGCGACACCGCCGCCGCTGCCGATCGCCTCGAACACTGCCCTACAGAAATCCGTAAATCTTAACCCGTCGAATGAACTGCATTATTCCAACATCTTGTCGCCGTTGGTTGTTCTGATTATGGTTGTTGCTGGCCTGCTGCTGCTGCATGGACTCCGCGCCGGTGTGCGTCCCTGGGCTCGACGCCGCGTCCTCACGGCCGGGGTCCTCACGGCCGGCGGTGTTGTGGCCAGGGCTGTTGTGGCCAGGGCTGTTGTGGCCAGGGCTGGCATGGCTGATCGGGCGCCGTGCGCCGGTATCCCGGTGGAAGGCCCCGGCGCCGGGGGCGTGCCGGCAGATGACGTCGTGACCGCCCCCGGACGTCAACGACGCGATCAGAGCGGGGACCACTCCTGGGCCTGGATGACGAGTCCGGACCAGTCCGCGCCCTGGCTGCGGGCGCGTTCGGCGAGAAAGAGGATTCCGTTCGACAGCCAGCTGCTCGGCCGCACGGCGGATGCGGCGAGCGCTCTGGTCGCGAGGATCTCGGCCTTGTCCAGCTCGCGTGCGCGCATCGCCGCGGATGCCTGGTAAAGGCGGACGGCGGCGAGAGCACCGGACGCCCGGGAACGGTCGAACAGTTCGGCTGCCTCGCTCAGCCGCTCATTTCCCTCGTCCAATGCGCCGGCGGCGACGAGTGCCGCACCGCCGAATGTCGGCAGATACCCAGGATGGATACCGTCCAGGCTGTAACCCACCGCACCTGCCGGGAGCTTTGCCGCGACCGATCCCGCTGAGCGCAGCACGGCGACGATATCGTCGGTAGGCAGGTGGCACGCGGCCATGATGTGCGCCTCGGTGGTCATCGCCAGGACCGCGGTGTGCGCGTGTGGTGCCGTGGCCTGGGCCGCCCGCGCCAGCGCCAACCCGTCGCGGGTGCTCTGGAAGGAATAAGCGGCGAGTTCAGCCAACACGACTCCGGCGTGGGCGGCGGTCGTCGCGTCTCCTACATGTTTCGCGAGGACGAGCGCCGCCCGCGCCGAGACTGTGGCCGGCCTGGCCATGCCGTTGTCACCCTGTGCCACGGAGGTCATGAGAAGAATCCGGCCATGCGCTCGTATCCAGTCCCGGCGCAGGGCTGAGCCCAACCGCCATCGGCCGATCGTCCGCGCATGGTGCTCCAGCGTCGCGAGGCGCTCGACCAAGTCGGCCGGCGCGGTGGTCTCCCAGCGGCGGGCGAGGGACTCCAGACCGGCCTCGACCTGGTGTAGCGCTGCGCGGCTGTCCATCGCCGAGGATGTCATGTCGACCGCCTCGGCGGCTCCGAGGACACCGAGTAGCGCGCTCGTGGTAAGGATCGTTCGGCGGTCCGTCGATGCGTCCATGTGGTACTCCTGACGATCGCGACCTGGCGGACTGGGCACATGTCCGGCGTATGCGCACGCGCAACCATTGCTGTTCTCCGCCCGAGGGTCTCGACACAGTAAGGTCACGGTAACCGGGTACGGGGCGCTATGTCGCCGCCGCGGGTTAAGGTTTGGACTTTTTTCGCTGGTTCGCCCTTCCGTACCGGACGCGTGCGCCAGAAGCCACCACTCCCGAAACCGGGGCCGGGCTACGCGGATCCGTCGGAAAGCCCGCGCAGCGCCTGGTGCAGATCGGCGACGAGGTCGTCCACTGATTCGATCCCGACCGAGAGCCGAACGAGGTCCGCGGGTACCGCGAGCGGCGAGCCCTCCACCGAGGCATGGGTCATGCTCGCCGGATGTTCGATCAGGGATTCCACCCCACCCAACGACTCGGCGAGAGTGAACAGCCTGGTCCGGCCACATGCCGCCACGGCCGCCTGGGGGCCGGCCCGAAGGGTGAACGAGACCATTCCCCCGAAGTCGCGCATTTGCTTCGCGGCGATGTCGTGACCCGCATGGCCGGTCGAACCCGGGTAGCGGACGGCCCCGACAGCGGGGTGCGTGGCGAGCTCGGCCGCGATACGCCGAGCGTTGTCGCAGTGCCGGTCCATCCGAACGGGGAGCGTCTTGACACCGCGCAGTACCAGCCAGCTGTCGAAGGGGCCGGCGACGGCGCCGGCCGCGTTCTGCAGGAACCGTAGCCGGGCGCCCAGGTCCGGATCGCCGACCACGAGCGCGCCGCCGACGACATCGCTGTGGCCACCGAGATACTTCGTCGTGGAATGCACCACCGCGTCCGCCCCCAGGGTCAGTGGCTGCTGCAGGTAGGGCGAAGCGAACGTGTTGTCGACCGTCAGCAGCGCCCCCGCGTCATGCGCCAGCGACGAGAGAGCGACGATGTCGGCGATGGACAGCATGGGATTGGTCGGGGTTTCGCACCACACCAGTCGCGTGGTGCCCGGACGGATCGCGACTCGCACCGCATCGAGGTCGGTGAGATCGATGCTGGTGTGGTCGACGCCCCAGTCGGCGAGCACCCGGGCGATGAGCCGGTAGGTGCCGCCATAGGCGTCCGCCGGGATGATGACGTGGTCTCCGGGCCGGCAGACGGTTCGCAGCAGGGCGTCCGCCGCCGCCATGCCGGAGGAGAAAGCGAGGCCGACCGTCCCGCGTTCCAGTGCGGCGAGGCAGGTCTCCAGCGCGGTACGGGTCGGATTCGCCGAACGACTGTACTCGTAACCGCTCCGAAGCCCACCCACGCCATCCTGGGCGAACGTCGAGGACTGGTGGATCGGCGTCACCACCGCTCCCGTGACGGGATCGGGCTCCTGGCCGGCATGGATCGCGATGGTCTCGAATCCCTCAGCGGGCTGCTCCATATGCATGACGCCACGCTAGGGCGTTCTCGATGATCGGTGCCGATCTAGCGGACGGCCAGGAAACTCAGCAGGTCGGCACGGGTAAGGATGCCGACGGGATTACCCTCGTCGTGTACCAGCACCGCGGGTTCGTCCCCGAGCACCGCGACGATCCGGGCCAGTGGCTCGCCGGTACCCACCATCGGAAGCGACGGCGACAGATGATCGGCGACCGGAGCGTCGATGGCGGACCGGTCGGCGAAGACCGCCGCGAGCAGATGCCGCTCGATGACGGAACCCGCGACCTCCGCCGCCCGCAGGGGCGGTTCGTGCCGCACCACCGGCATCTGCGACACGTTGTACTCGCGCAGGTAGGAGATGGCGGCACCGACTGTCTCGGCCGGGTGGACATGCACCAGATCGGGGGGACCACTGGTCTGTTCGGCCTTGTTCCGCAGGACGTCCGAGACGGTCGGCTCGTTCGACGGCGGCTCCAGAAAGCCGTACTCGTACATCCATTCGTCGTTGAAGATCTTCGACAGGTATCCGCGGCCGGAGTCCGGAAGCAGGACCACAACGGCGTCGTCCGGGCCGAGCTCGCGAGCGACCCGGAGGGCGACTACCACCGCGAGCCCGCCTGATCCGCCCACCAGCAGCCCGCATTTCCTGGCCAGCTCGCGCGTCATCAGGAACGAGTCGCGGTCGCTGACCGCCTCCACCCGGTCGACGACCGTCTTGTCGTAGGTCGTCGGCCAGATGTCCTCCCCGACGCCTTCGACGAGGTAGGGCCGGCCGCTGCCACCGGAGTAGACCGAACCCTCCGGATCCGCGCCCACGATCTGCACGGTTCCGCCGGACGCCTCCTTGAGGTAACGGCCGACTCCACTGATCGTCCCGCCGGTCCCGATGCCGGCGACGAAATGGGTGACGCGACCGTTCGTGGCCTGCCAGATCTCCGGCCCGGTCGTAGCGTAGTGCGCAGCGGGATTGTTCGGGTTGGAATACTGATCCGGGCTCCAACCACCGGGAGTCTCGCGGACGAGCCGGCGGGCCACCGAGTAGTAGGAGCGGGGGTCGTCGGGTGCCACTGCTGTCGGGCAGATGACGACCTCGGCGCCGTAGGCGCGCAGGACGGCTCGTTTCTCTTCGCTGATCTTGTCGGGCATGGTGAACACGCAGCGATAGCCCCGCCGGGCCGCCACCAGGGCCAAGCCGACACCGGTGTTTCCGCTGGTAGGTTCGATGATGGTCCCACCAGGCGGAAGCAGTCCGGCCTCCTCGGCGGCGGAGACCATGGTCAGCGCTACCCGGTCTTTCACCGATCCACCGGGATTAAGGTACTCCAGCTTTGCCAGCACCGGCGTCGGCGTCGTCTCGATCGTCGGTGTGATCCGGACCAGCGGCGTGTTTCCGACAAGATCGATTACGTGGTCGAATGCCTGCATATCGGTCATCCGCGCATCACTTCCGCTCTCGAGAGAGGTAACCGGGGCGACACCTCGTGTCCACGGCGGGCGGGAGCCGGTTGGGCTACCCGAACCGGCTCACCTCCTGGATACCGACGACCGTGGCCGGGAAGCTGCCTGCGCCAGGCGGCGGCGTACGTCACCTGCGTTCGTGCGGCCGCGGCCGGTCGGTCGCGACCGGCCGGCATGGACTGCTGTCATGACAGTAGCGAGCAGGGCCGGAACGTGCCGGGCCGCGTGGCATCCACTCCGTTTGCGATGGCGTCCCCGGGGCAGATCATCGTGGTGTACCTGACGGTGTGTCATCGTGGTGTACCTGACCGTGTTCGGACGGTCGTGTTCGGACGACCTGGGCTGGATTGGTACGATAAAGTCGGTGCCGATCGACGAGTGGCGGCCGATCGACAGTGGCGCTGATGCTTCCGGCAGGCTTGCCATCGGCGTTCACCACGATCCCGGTGTCGGATCGGGAGAGAGCGGGTCAGCTCATGCGCCTCGTGCTCAACGTCATCTGGTTGGTATTCGGTGGTTTCTGGCTTGCCGTCGGCTATGCCCTCGCGGCGCTTGTGTGCTTCATTCTCATCGTCACGATTCCCTTCGGGATCGCCGCCCTGCGGATGGCGAACTTCACCCTGTGGCCGTTTGGACGGCGCATTGTCGACCGACCCGGCGCCGGCGGGGCGTCCCTGGTCGGAAACGTGCTGTGGATCCTGCTGGCCGGTTGGTGGTTGGCACTGGGACATCTCACCACCGGCCTGGCACTCTGCCTCACCATCATCGGTATCCCGCTCGGGTTGGCGAACTTCAAACTGATCCCGGTCTCGCTGCTGCCGCTGGGTAAGGAGATCGTGGACGTCGACGCCCCCGCGGTCGGAGCTCGCGCGGCATTCTGAGCCGCCGCGGCAGGTCGAGCGTGCTCGGACCGTGCCGCGCCGCCGCGCGAACAGAATGCCGGCCGCATGATCACAACGACATGATCGACTATGCCGTCCCGCTCCACCGGTAGCGTCGCCAGCATCGCATACGTGCTTATACCGGTCTCATCTCGGGCGTCGCTCGCAGATCGGAGCATTCCGTAGGCGACAGCAGGCCCACAATGGTGTAGTAGATTTGATGGTGTGGAATGTGCGCGCAGGCCAGGAGGGTGACGCGGAAACCTCTGGGCTCCCGAGGAGGGAGGTGAAATCATCGTGGACATCTGGGATGACCTTGCGCAGCGTAACAGCGCTCACCTGCGGGAACGATTCCTGACGGGGGACCTGGTAGCGGAAGGACCACAAAACGCGATTTTGGGTTCGTGGTGGCGCAGCCAGGTACTGAACGTGAGCCCGGACCGGTGCTCCCCCGTCTATGATCCGGATCTTGATCTGGACACGCGCCTGGTCCGCGCGGCCGACCCGGTACTCGACCGACTGGCATCCATGATCGCCGGGACCTGGGTGTGCGTGTGTCTCACCGACGACCAGGCAAGAATACTGGCGCACCGGGTCGGTGAGGCATCCTTCGGCCTACACCCTGGGTTCTGCGTCGCCGAGCACCTGGTCGGCACCAGCGCCGTAGCCCTCGCCCTCGTGGAAAGGCGCCCCGCCCGCGTCTCGGGCGCCGAGCACTTTGCTGACCTCTACCAACCGGACGCGTGCATATCCGCTCCCGTCCGCGACCCCCTCAGCGGGCGTATCGAAGGCGTGTTCAGCCTCATTTGCAGGCTCGCCGAGGCGAATCCGTCGGCGGAAGCCATGGTGGGGGAGGCTGGCCGCGCTATCGAACATCGCCTGCTGGAACAGGCGAGCGAGCGGGAACGCGCCTTGCTCCTGGCGTACCGGCAGGCCAAACACCGGATGCGGATACCGGCTGGCGGCGCACAGTTTCCGCTTGATCTCGATGCCGGGTCCGGCATCGAGATCAAGCACGATACTCGGCTGGTTTTGCAGGAGAAGGCCGCTGAACTGATCGCAGCGGGCCGGCCGACCGCCATCGAGGTATCCCTGCCGCACGGTCAGACTGCCACGCTGGTGTGCAGGGAGGTACGGACGCACTCCGCAGTGGCCGGGCTGGCCGTCGAGGTCGTCCTTCCCTTCGGGCCGCCCCGTCGCCTCATGACCAGCGCCGCGGCTGTGGCAGGACACCTCAACAGCCAGCCGCGGGGGGCCGACGCCGGTGCCCCGTCGGCGCCGGGGCTTTTCCTGCCGTATGCCGCGCTCAGCGCGCCCAGGCCGACGCCGCGACTGCCGGCGGGTGCACCCGACGCCACCCGCCCGGCCAGCACACCCGTGGCCAGTGCGTACCCGGCCAGCCGGCAGCCCGCCATCGGCGCGTCACTGCTGGCGATCGGGGAACAGGGAATCGGCCGTCTCGCGGTGGCGGCACGGCGACGCCTCACCCTGCTGTACGAGGCCAGTATGCACATCGGGACCACCCTCGACGTGACTCGGACCGCCGAGGAACTGGCCCAGGCAGCCGTGCCCGAACTCGCCGACGTCGTCACGGTGGACCTGTCGGAGTCTGTTCTGCGGGGCGAGGACTCGCTGCGTCCGACCGCACTGCTGCGCCGCGCCGCCCTGCACGGCATCCAGGAAGGCCTCGCTCTCTACCCGGCCGGTCACCAGATCAGCTTCCTGCCCTCCACGCCGCAGGCTCGGTGCCTGGCCAGCGGGCGAGCGGTGCTCGAGGCCGACCTGCACGCGGCTCCCGGCTGGCAGGCCCAGGACCCCGAACGCGTCGAGCAACTCCTCGCGCAGGGGATCCACTCGCTCATCACCGTCCCCCTGTGCGCCCGCGACGTGATGTTCGGGGTGGCCAGTTTCTGCCGCTCCCGGCAACCAGAGCCCTACGAGGACGACGACCTGGCCCTGGCCGAGGAGTTGGCCGCCCGCGCGGCGCTGTGCCTGGACAACGCCCACCGCTACACCCGCGAACGACAGCTGCACCACCAGGCCCTGCACGATCCGCTGACCGACCTGGCGAACCGCACGCTGTTGACGGCCCGACTGCAACGCGGACTTGCCCGGCGCCTCCACGACAATACGCAGGACGACACGCAGCTTGCACTACTGTTCTGCGACCTCGACGACTTCAAGAGCGTCAACGACAGATTCGGGCACGCGGCCGGCGACGACCTGCTTCGCGTAACCGCGGGTCGGCTGACGAGTTGCGCCCGTAGCACCGACACGGTTGCCCGCATCAGCGGCGACGAGTTCGCGGTCCTGCTGGAAGGCGGCTGCGTCGACCCCGAGTCCATCGGGCGGCGGATCCTGGAAACACTCCGCGTACCCTTGGTACTCGCCGGAACGGTTCATACAACCCAGGCCAGCATTGGGCTGGTCGTTGTCGACCCCGGCACTCAGGCCACCGCGGAAAGCGTGCTGAAACAGGCGGACTCCGCCATGTACGCCGCAAAACGGCGGGGTAAGGGCACCCTGGTGGTGTACCGGCCGGAGCTGTGCCCCGCCAGCGCCGAGGACGCCCTGCGCACCAGCCTCACCCACGCCGTACGCGGCGAGGATGGCGGCGGTACCCTCAACGTCAGCTATCAGCCGATCATCGAGCTCCACACCGGTCGGACCGTCGGTGTCGAGGCGGCGCTTCGGTGGGACGACCCGTCCTCCCGATCCGTTCCCCACCACCGTCTCACCCTCACCGCCCAGCAGACCGGGCTGGCCCCCGCACTGGAGCACATCCTGCTCGACCGGGCCTGCCGTGACCTCGGCCGATACCGAAGCACGGGCCATCCGGAGGTGGCCCTCCACATCCCCGTCTCGATCCTCGATGCCGCTGACGCCCGGTTCACGACCGAGGTGGTCAATGCTCTGACCGTCCACCACCTGCCACCCGATGCTCTCGTGCTCCGCGTCGCCGGCGCGACGCACCACACCGATCAGGCTGCCCTGCGGGCGCTGCGCGGACTGGCCGCACGAGGTATCAGGCTCGCGATCACCTATCCCGACGCCGAGGACCTCTCGTTCGATCCCCTTCTGCCGCTTCCCGTCCAGATCATCGTGCTCGACGCCGCCGCCACCCGGCACCTGACCGAATCGCTGACCGACGGCCGCACCCCCGGGGAAGAAGAAAACGACGGCACGCTGCGCACGGCGTTCCTCGCCACCATCCGCGGACTGGGCATTTCACTGCTGGGCACCGGCATCGCTGACGCGAAGCAGGCCGCCACCCTCGCGCACAGCGGCTGCGGCCTTGGCCAGGGCAGCCTCTTCGGCGGACCCGCACCGCTCGCCGACATCCCCGGCAGGTATCCGACATGAGGTAGCCGCCATGTCTCCAGTGCGCGGCACTGACCCTCGACTCTCCAGTGCGCGGCACTGACCCTCGACTCTCCAGTGCGCGGCACTGAAAATGCCTTGACCTGATGTTGGGTTGACGTCGTAGGGTCGCAACACGTCTGCAGTGTGCTTACTCACCGTTGTCGCGATCTACCGGTTCGACCACCAGCCGCCACCGAGAGGGACCGTATGCTGATCCGACTTCTGCGGGCTCACCTCGGCCCCTACGGCCGGCCGATCTCGATACTGGTCCTTCTGCAGCTGGTGGCGACGATCGCCATGCTCTACCTCCCCACCCTCAACGCCGACATCATTGATCGTGGAGTGGTCATCGGCGACACCGGCTACATCATGCGTATCGGTGGACTCATGCTCGGTGTCAGCGTCGTGCAGATCGTCTGTGCCGGCGCCGCCGTCTTCTTCGGAGCCCGGACGGCGATGGCGCTCGGTCGGGACATCCGGGCGTCGGTGTTCGACCGGGTCCAGTCGTTCTCGGCCCGGGAGGTCGGCCGCTTCGGCGCGCCCTCTCTGATCACCCGGGCCACGAACGACGTGCAGCAGGTGCAGATGCTGATGTTAATGAGCTTCACGCTCATGGTCTCCGCGCCGATCATGTGCCTGGGCGGCATCATCCTGGCGGTCAACCAGGATGCCGGGCTCTCGCTCCTGCTCGTCGCGATCACTCCGGTCCTCGCAGTGATCATCAGCTTGATCGTGCGACGGATGCGGCCGCTGGGCCGGGCGATGCAGGAGCGCTTGGACGCCGTCAACCGGATCCTGCGGGAGCAGATCACCGGGCTCCGGGTGATCCGCGCTTTTGTCCAGGACGACTATGAGCGGCGCCGGTTCGCGGTGGCTGACGCCGAACTGACCGACATCTCGTTGCGGTTCGGTCGACTCATGGCGTTGATGTTCCCGCTCGTGCTCACCGTGGTCAACTTCTCGAGCGTGGCCGTGCTGTGGTTCGGTGCCCACCGTATCGACGCCGGCCAGATGCAGATCGGCGCGCTGACAGCCTTCCTCAGCTACCTGATGCAGATCCTGATGTCGGTGATGATGGCCACCTTCATGTTCATGATGATTCCCCGCGCCGAGGTGTGCGCGGAGCGCATCCAGGAGGTGCTCGAGACCGACTCCACGGTCCTGCCACCGCAGAACCCGGTGCGGGAGCTGCGCCGCCACGGTGACCTGGAACTGCGGGGCGTCGGGTTCCACTACCCGGGCGCGGAGGCGCCGGTCCTGCGCGCAATCAGCCTGCGCGCCCGGCCGGGTCAGACCACAGCCATCATCGGCAGCACCGGTAGCGGCAAGACAACGCTGCTCGGTCTGGTCCCGCGGTTGGCCGATGCCACCGAGGGCGCCGTCCTCGTCGACGGTGTCGACGTCCGCGATCTCGACCCGGCGCTGCTCGCCCGGACCGTCGGCCTGGTTCCACAGAAGCCGTATCTGTTCTCCGGCACCGTCGCGACCAATCTGCGTTACGGAAATCCGGACGCCACCGACGACGAACTGTGGCGCGCGCTGGAGATCGCGCAGGCGAAGGACTTCGTCGAAGCCATGCCGGACGGTCTCGACACCGCGATCGCCCAGGGTGGCACGAACGTCTCCGGCGGCCAGCGCCAACGGCTCTCCATCGCCCGCGTGCTCGTTCACGGCCCGGAGATCTACCTGTTCGACGACTCCTTCTCGGCCCTCGACTACGCCACCGACGCCCGCCTGCGCAGGGCGCTCGCCCACGAGACCTCCGCCGCGACCGTGGTGATCGTCGCTCAGCGGGTCGCCACCATCCGGGATGCGGATCAGATCATCGTGCTGGACCACGGTGAGGTGGCCGGCGTCGGCACCCACCAGCAGCTGATGGCCGACAACACCACGTACCGCGAGATTGTGCTCTCCCAGCTCACCGAGGAGGAGGCGGCATGAGCAGCCCGGTACCGGCACCGCGCCGCGGCCCGGCCCCGACGGCCGGGCCCGCTCGGTTCTTCGTGGGCCCGGGCGCGACGGAGAAGTCGATGGACTTCGCCGCGTCGAGCCGCCGGCTGCTCGGACTGCTGCGACCGCAGCGTCACCTGCTGATCGCCGTCGTGGTCCTGGCGACGTTGAGCGTCGGCCTGAGCGTGATCGGTCCTCGCCTGCTCGGCCACGCCACCGACCTGGTGTTCGCGGGGATCTTCAGTCGGCGGCTGCCAGCCGGCAGCACGAAGGAACAGGCGGTCGCGCAGCTGCGTGCCACCGGCCACGGTACCCAGGCGGACCTGCTCGCCTCGCTCGACGTGACCCCCGGTCATGGCATGGACTTCGATGCCATCGGTGTCGTGCTGCTGGGGGTCGTGGTCGTCTACGCGGTGTCCGGATTGTGCGGTGTGCTCCAGGCCCGGCTGGCGAACCTGGCCCTGCAGAGAGTGATCAGTGATCTGCGCCGCGACGTCCAGGCGAAGATCTCGCGGTTGCCCGTCCGTTACTTCGACGGTCAGCCGCGAGGCGAGGTGCTCAGCCGGGTCACCAACGACATCGACAACTTCGGGCAGAGCCTGCAGCAGAGCATGTCGCAGATTGTCGCGTCGACGCTGACGATCGTGGGCGTGCTATCGATGATGCTCTGGATCTCCTGGATCCTCGCCCTGATCGCGCTGGTCACGGTGCCAGTGTCGATCATGATGGCGACCCGGGTCGGCAAGCTGGCTCAGCCCCAGTTTGTCGCCCAGTGGCGGATCACCGGTGGTCTCAACGCCCATATCGAGGAGATGTACACCGGGCACACGCTCGTGCGGGCGTTCGGCCGGCAGGAGGAATCCGCGGAGATCTTTCGTGAGCAGAACGAGCGGCTCTACGCCGCCAGTTGGCGCGCGCAGTTCATCTCCGGTCTCATGCAGCCCTCGATGTTGTTCATCGGAAACCTGAACTACGTGCTGGTAGCTGTGATCGGCGGCCTGCGGGTCGCGTCCGGCTCGCTGTCGATCGGTGACGTCCAGGCGTTCATCCAATATTCTCGGCAGTTCAGCCAGCCGTTGTCCCAGGTTGCCAGCATGGCGAACCTGGTGCAGTCCGGGGTGGCCTCCGCGGAGCGGGTGTTCGACCTGCTCGACACCGTCGAGCAGGAACCCGACCGGGCGGTTCCGGCGCATCCGGAGCGGCTTCGTGGCCGGGTGGCCTTCGAACGCGTCTCCTTCCGCTACGAACCGAACAAGCCGTTGATCGAGGACCTGTCACTTGTCGCGGAACCTGGTCACACCGTCGCGATCGTCGGGCCGACCGGCGCCGGCAAGACCACTCTGATCAACCTGCTGATGCGCTTCTACGAGGTCACCGGCGGACGGATCACCTTGGACGGGGTCGATGTCGCGGCGATGTCGCGGGATGAACTGCGGGCCAGCATCGGCATGGTCCTGCAGGACACCTGGCTGTTCGGCGGAACGATCGCGGAGAACATCGCCTACGGTGCGGAGGGCGCCACCCACGAGCAGATTGTGGCGGCGGCCCGCGCCGCGCACGTCGACCGGTTCGTCCGCACTCTTCCCGCGGGTTACGACACCGTGCTCGACGACGAGGGGGTCGGCGTGAGCGGCGGGGAGAAGCAGCTGATCACCATCGCCCGCGCCTTCCTCGTGGAACCTCTGATCCTGGTTCTCGACGAGGCGACGAGCTCGGTGGACACCCGTACCGAGGTCCTCATCCAACGGGCGATGTCGACCCTGCGGGCGGGGCGGACCGCGTTCGTCATCGCGCATCGGCTGTCGACCATCCGGGACGCGGACACCATTCTCGTGATGGAGAACGGAGCCATCGTCGAACAGGGCACCCACACCGAGCTCCTGGCCGCCGATGGCCCATACTCCCGGCTGTACCAGTCCCAGTTCGCCCAGGCCGTCGTCGAGATCTGACCGTCGAGATCTGACGGTCGAGATCTGCGTGAGCGGTTGCGCCACCGGCCCGTGCGTGTGACAGCGGGGATGAGCACGAGCCGGACGGCTTGTTAGGCGAACGTGGTCAGTTGATCAGTTTGATGAGCTGGCGCCCGTCGAGCCAGTTGCCGGTGACATCGGTGAACGTGTTGTTCTTCCACGCCAGCAGCCGCACCGCCGTGTTGCAGATCGCCGGGAAGATGTCGATCTGCTTGCCGTCGCAGGTGAACGGATGGGCCATGACGTTCGGGCGGTCGTGGGAGGCGCGAAGCGCCGTGAGCAGGGCGGCCGAGGTCGGCTGGGCGGTACCGGCCAGCAGCGACCGGATGTTGAGGACGGCGGAGAAGGATCCCTGCGACGACGAGGACCGATCGGCCTCCGGGATCGCCTTACGGAACGCCGCCGTGTCGGCGTCACCATCGCTCGTCCCGACCGGTAGGTAGCTGGATGCGAAGTAGAGGTTGTCGGTCCGGCCGCTGGCCGCGCGCGGCACCGCGGGGGTGGTGCAGGGACCGATGAAGTAGATGTCGCTGCGGATGTTCAGCGCCGCCGCGGCCTGGACGATCCGGGTGCACGTCGCCGCCTGGAACACCACGATGATCGCGTCCGGCTTGCCCGCCGCGACCTGGGTCAGGGCCGGCGCGAAGTCTGCCGCGTCGGATTTCTCCGGCACCAGTTTGACGTCGGACACACCTTTATGGTGCAGGACGTTCTGCGATCCCTGGATAGCGGCGGACAGCAGGCCGGGCAGGTCGAGGTACAGGGCATGCACGCTGCGCACATGCCGGATGTTCGTCAGATAGTCGGTGAGGCCGAGCAGCTCGCTGAGCGAACCGCCGGAAAATGCGAAGGCGTTGTGTGAGCCGAGTTCTCCGCTCAGTTGAGGAGAGCCGGTGACGTACGGGATGTGGGCGGTCTCGTATATCGGCATCGCCGCCTCCGCGCCGAAATCGATCCCGCCGACCACCGCGAGTGGTTTCGTGGCGACAAGCCGGTTGGCGCAGTTCTGGGAGGACTCCGGCGAGCCGTCGGTTGCGCAGCTGATCAGCCGGAGCGGTCGACCGTCGAGCCCGCCCAGAGAGGTGTTGGCGTAGTCCACGGCGGCCTGAGCGGCCTTCCGGGTCTCCGGGTATGACCCGACAGTGCTGTTCTCAACCGTTACGAAGCCGACAGTGACCGCAGGCCCGGTCAGGCGGCTCGCCGCCGCGCTGCCACCGGCAGCTGCGCCGGACGAGCCACCGCGCTGACTCGTGCACCCGGCGACAACGACGGACAAGGCTACGGAGAACGCGAGGAGGATGCGGGAGGCTTGTCTCACGGCTCGTGAAGCTACACTTCTGTCGTCCAGTTCTGGGGGCTTGACCGTCGACCGGCCGGACGGGGACTGTTGTGTGACCATGCGTCCGGTCTTCATCGCAGTTCGGATCTCTCTATCTGCAATAGATGCGTCTACGGGGGCCCGGTGACAACGTATATAGCAGCATTGCTGCTCGGCCTTGGCCCGGGGGCCGTGTACGCGGCGCTCGGGCTAGGGCTCGTGCTCACCTACCGCGCGTCCGGCGTGGTGAACATCGCCCATGGGGCGTTCGCTATGTACGCCACCTACCAGTACGCAGAACTACGGGAGGTCGGGGACCTCGTACTGCCCGTCGTCGGGATGCCGCCAAGAATTCATCTCACCGACACGCCCACCTTCGGGCTAGCCCTGTCAGTATCCCTCGCAATGGCGGCAATTCTAGCACTGGCATCCTATCTGGTGGTTTTTCGGCCCTTGCGGCGTGCCCAGCCGCTGATGACGGTCGTGGCGGCGGTCGGCCTCACGATCGCGCTGCAGGCCGTCGCCGTGCTCCAGTTCGGATCTGACAACAGGTTCCTCAGCCCGGTGCTGCCGCAGTCACCGCTGTCCCTGCTGGGCGTGACCGTGGCGAGTGACCGGCTGCTGCTCGCCGCGTCGGTCATCGTGGTCGCCGCCGGTCTGTGGGCGATGTCGCGCTGGACGTTGTTCGGCCTGGCTACCCGCGCCGTCGCCGAGGATGAGCAGACCACCGCGCTTCTCGGCCGGCGGCCCGGCTGGATCGCCGCCGTCAACTGGGTCATGGCGGCCGTGCTCGCCGCCCTCGCCGGGATCCTCGTGGCGCCGATCAGTGCGCTGAATCCGACGAGCTACTCGCTGTTCGTCGTTCCCGCGCTCGCCGCCGCTCTGCTCGGTGGCCTGTCCTCGTTCGGTCTGACCGTCGTCGGAGCTCTCGGCCTCGGCATGACCCAGGCCGTCCTGATCCCGCTGCAACAGGACGTCTCCTGGTTGAACCAGCCGGGACTGCGCGCGCTGCTTCCGATGCTTCTGGTCATCGCGGTGGCGGGCCGGCGCGGGGATCTCATTCCCGGTCGCGCCGCGGGCGTCGCCGTGTCGGCTCCGATGCCGGTGGTCGACCCGCCGGAGTCTCCCCTGCGCCACCTCGCGGTCGGTGTGCCGTTCGGGGTGGTCGCGATCCTCGTGCTGGCCGGCCCCTACCGGCTCGGCCTCGAACGCAGCCTTGCCGGCGCCGTGGTGTGTCTGTCGTTCGTCGTGTTGACCGGGTACGTCGGACAGCTCTCGTTGGCACAGATGACCCTCGCCGGTGTCGCCGGCTTCCTGTTGGCCAGACTCCAGGGTGAGCTGGGCGTGCCGTTCCCGATCGCACCCCTGCTCGCCACGGGTGCCGCCGCCGTGGCGGGCCTGCTGCTGGGGGTGCTGTCACGGCGGCTGCGTGGAATCGACCTGGCATTGATCACTCTGGTCGCCGGCGTCGCGATCCAGGAGGTGGTGTTCGGAAACCCGCTGGTCACCGGCGGGTTGGCCGGGTCGGTAGTACCGAGTCCGAAGATCTTCGGCCTCGATCTCGGGCTCGCCGGTGCCGGGTTCCCCCGGCCGCAGTACGGGCTGCTGGCGTTGGCCGTGCTCGCCGCGTGCTGCTACGGAGTCGCCCGGCTGCGCACCGCGGACCTGGGCCGGCGCATGCTGGCCGTGCGCGCGAACGAACGGGCCGCTGCCGCGGCCGGGATCGACGTCCGTCGTACGAAGGTGCTCGCCTTCACCCTCTCCGCCGCGATCGCCGGTCTCGGCGGCTGCCTCATCGGCTACGGCCAGGGACGTCTGTCCTTCGACTCGTTCGGCGTCACGGCCTCGCTGTTCTTCCTGGCGATCGCGGCCGCCGGCGGGGTGACGAGTGTCGGCGGAGCGTTGCTGGGCGGTCTGCTGGTGCCGGGCGGAATCGTGTTCATCGTGCTGGACCAGGTTGCCGGGCTCGGCAAGTACCAGTCCGTGCTGTGCGGGATCGCCGTCGTGGTGCTGGCGGTGCTACGTCCGGCCGGGCTCGCGTACCGACCGCATCGGACGGCTCGCGCCGATCATCAGGGCCGCGCGGATCGGTCGGGTGGCACGCATCGGACCGGTCCTGGGCAGCGAACGCGTCGAGGAGATCACGTGCGACACCCGCAGCCGCCGGACCAGGGCCGGCCGAGCCTGACCCCGCATCCGGTCAACCCGGGCGGAGCCCCGTGACGGCGTTGCTGGCGGTCGACATGCTCGCCGCCGACCAGGGCCGCACGCGCATCCTCGAGGATGTCTCCTTCACTCTGTCGGCAGGCACCATCACCGGGCTCATCGGACCCAACGGAGCCGGAAAGACGACGTTGATCGACGCCCTCACCGGGTTTGCGTCGATCAGCGCGGGTACCGTCACGCTGGACGGTGCCGTGCTCGTCGGACTGCCGGCGCATGAGCGGCTGCGGTTGGGGCTCGCCCGCACCTTCCAGGCGCTGGAACTCTTCGACAGTCTGGAGGTCGGGGAGAACCTGGCCGTCGTCGCGCCCCGGGCACCCGGACCCGCGACCGGGCCAGATCCGGCCCGGTCGCTCGGGCTCGCCACGATCGCCGATCGCCTGCCGTCGACGCTCTCCCACGACGAGCGGTCCTCGGTGGCTCTCGGCCGCGCCCTCGTCGCCAGGCCGAAGGTCCTGCTGCTGGACGAACCGGCCGCGGGTCTCGACCCGGCCGCCCGCCGGACGCTCGCCGACCGGCTGCGCCGCATCGCCGCCGACGGCATCGCCGTGCTGCTCGTTGACCACGACGTGAAGCTCGTCTTCGACGTATGCGACCACGTCCTCGTCCTGGACGGGGGCCGCGTCGTCGCGCGCGGTCGATCCGCCGAGGTGCGCGCCGATCCGGCGGTCCGCGCTGCCTATCTGGGCGGTGGTGGGCCCGACGGCGGCGACCGCGCCGGGACCGCCCCGGGACCCGGGCCCGGCTCGGCCTCTGCTCTCGACTCCGTGTCTGCTCTCGACTCCGTGTCTGCTCTCGACTCCGTGTCTGCTCTCGACTCCGTGTCTGCTCTCGACTCCGTGCCTGCTCTCGACTCCGTGCCCGCCTCCACCCCGGCGCCGGCCCCCGGCCGAGGCGGGGGCGATCTGCTCGTACTCGACCGGGTCACGAGCGGATACGACGGAGTTCCGGTGCTCCGGGACGTGTCGCTCACCGTCGGTGCCGGGGAGATCGTGGCGCTGCTCGGAGCGAACGGCGCGGGCAAGACGACGCTGATCCGCACGGCGGCGGGGCTGCTGACGCCGTCGAGGGGACGGGTCAAGGTCCTCGATGACCGGTCGCGCCGGGCCGCGCCGAGCACACTCGCCCGCCGGGGGATGGCGGTCGTACCGCAGGGACGAGGATCACTCGGGCGGTTGACCGTCCGCGAGAACCTGCGCCTGGCGGCCGGCCGGCGCTCATCCGGCGAGATCGGGCGGGTGTTGGACTGGTTCCCGGTGCTGCGCGGCCTGCTCGACCGGTCGGCCGGAGAACTGTCCGGGGGCGAGCGGCAACGGCTCGCGTTGGCCGTCGCTCTGGTGCGCAGACCGCGTCTGCTGCTGGTGGACGAGCTGTCGTTCGGCCTGGCACCCGGGATTGCGCCGCAGCTGCTCGCCCTGCTGCGCACGATCGCCCTCGAGACGTCGACCGGCGTGCTGCTGGTCGAGCAGTTCGTCTCGCTCGCGTTGCAGGTGGCCGACCGTGGCTACGTTCTCGACCGGGGCCGGATCGCGCTGTCGGCGAGCGCGGCGGATCTCATCGCGCATCCCGAGCTCATCGAGACGGCCTACCTGGGCGGGAGTTCCGGGCCGGCGGCGGCCCCGGACCGCTGAGCTGGTCCGGCGTTCCCCGCCACGCAGAGAAACCGGGGTCCGGCGGAACAGGGCTCTTCACGTCGCCCGATGGTGTAGGGCATGCGTCGGATGAACCGGAAGGGGTGGCGAGCGGGCCGGCGGTGTCTTACTGTCGACAAGCGTCGAAGTTGATCGCGGGAGCTCCGCCAAGGGGCTGAGAGGGCGGCTGGGGCCGCCGACCGCAGGAACCTGTCCGGGTAATGCCGGCGTAGGGAGTCTTACATGGTGTCGCGTACCGACCGTTCGTCCTCGTCCACCTCGAAGGCCGTCACCTCGTCCCCGTCCACCTCATCCTTGTCGTCCGCCGCATCCTCCCCGTCCGTCTCGTCCTCGTCCTCCTCGTCGTCCGTCTCGGCCGCGGGGATGACGGCGGTCTCGACGGGTCCGCTGACGGGCAGCCGCAAGACCTGGCTGGTCGGAGCGGATCCCGATCTGCGGGTGCCGATGCGGGAGATCGTGCTGACCACGGGTGACACCGTCGTGGTGTACGACACCTCCGGTCCATATACCGATCCGGGGGTGACGATCGATGTGCGCCGGGGTCTGCCGGCGACGCGGGACAGCTGGATCGCCCAGCGTGGCGACACCGCGCCGGATGAGCGGCGGACCGTTCCCGGGACCGGGGCATCGGGTCCTGGGACGCTCGGTTCTGGGACGCCCGGTTCTGGGACGCTCGGTCTCGGCGGGACGGATCTCGACGGGCGGGTGCGAGTGCCCCGTCGGGCGGTGCCGGGACGGCCTTCCATAACCCAGCTGGGCTACGCCCGCCGCGGTCAGATCACTCGGGAGATGGAGTTCGTCGCCCTGCGGGAGGGTCTTCCCGTCGAGACGGTGCGGGCGGAGATCGCCGCGGGGCGGGCCGTGCTGCCGGCGAACGTGAACCATCCCGAGTCCGAGCCGATGGCGATCGGCCGTGCGTTTCTCGTGAAGATCAATGCGAACCTCGGCAACTCGGCCGTTACCTCCTCGATCGAGGAGGAGGTCGAGAAGATGGTGTGGGCGACCCGCTGGGGCGCGGACACCGTGATGGACCTCTCGACCGGGTCGGACATCGCCCTGACCCGTGAGTGGATCATCCGTAACGCGCCGGTGCCGGTCGGGACCGTGCCGATCTACCAGGCGTTGGAGAAGGTCGGTGGCCGGCCGGAGAAGCTGTCCTGGGAGGTCTACCGGGACACCGTGATCGAGCAGTGCGAGCAGGGTGTGGACTACATGACGGTCCACGCGGGGGTGCTGCTGCGCTACGTGCCGCTGACCGCGCGGCGCAGGACCGGGATCGTCTCGCGCGGCGGCTCGATCCTGGCCTCCTGGTGCCTGGCCCATCACGAGGAGAACTTCCTCTACACCCACTTCGCCGAGCTGTGCGAGATCTTCGCCGCGTACGACGTCACGTTCTCTCTGGGCGACGGCCTGCGGCCCGGGTCCATCGCGGACGCGAACGATGAGGCCCAGCTCGCCGAGCTCGCGACCCTGGGCGAGTTGACGCAGGTGGCGTGGGAGCACGACGTCCAGGTGATGATCGAGGGACCCGGGCACGTGCCCATGAACAAGATCGAGGAGAACGTGCAGCTGCAGCGGGAGCTGTGCCACGACGCGCCGTTCTACACCCTCGGGCCGCTGACCACCGACATCGCCCCCGGCTACGACCACATCACCTCCGCGATCGGGGCGGCGATGATCGGATGGGCCGGTACCGCCATGCTCTGTTACGTCACCCCGAAGGAGCATCTCGGCCTGCCCGACCGGGACGACGTCAAGGCCGGCGTTATCGCCTACAAGATCGCCGCGCACGCCGCCGACCTCGCTAAGGGTCATCCCGGCGCGCAGGCCTGGGATGACGCCCTGTCGGACGCCCGGTTCGAATTCCGCTGGGCCGACCAGTTCCACCTCGCGCTCGACCCCGACACCGCACGCGCGTTCCACGACGAGACGTTGCCGGCCCCGGCCGCGAAGTCGGCGCACTTCTGTTCGATGTGCGGCCCGCACTTCTGCTCGATGAAGATTTCCCACCAGGTGCGGGCACACGCGGGCGGGGACGGGCTGGACCCGGCCGGGCATGGCGCGGACCCGGCCGGCGACGAGGCGGTCACCGCCGGCCTGCGCGAGAAGGCCGCCGAGTTCAACGCCGCCGGCAATCGGATCTACCTTCCGGTGGCCAACTCCTGACCGCTGTGGCCAACTCCTGACCGACCGTTCCGACGGGCTTCCGCCGGTCAGCGGCGGGCCCCGTCGGGCGCAGGGGGCTCAGCGGGCGCAGCGGCCCCGGTGGTCCATAAAAGATATCTAAAAAAGATATCTAAGACGATTACTTTGGCGAGGGAGTAACCTCTCAAGAGGAAGTGGAGTGGTTATTTGGGTGATCGGCTCGAGGGGAGGTCTCCGATGAACCCGGACGTGCTGATCGGGTTGGGCGATCATCCGGTGCTGGACTTCGTCAACAGCCTCGCCTTCTCGGCGGACGGCCCGATCGAGTTGATCGCCGATGGCTGGAGCTACCTGCGCTGGCTCCAGCTCACGGGGCTTGTCGGCACGGCCGAACGAGAGGCGCTGCCTGCCCGGTTCGGATCCGAGGAGCTCGACCGCATCGCCGTCGCCGCGGTCGAGCTCCGGGAGTGGCTGCGGCCGCGCATCGGCGCCTGGGCGGGCGGCAGCTCCACCGTGCCGGACGAACCCACGCTGTCGCGACTGAATGGGCTGTTGGCCACCGACTGAAGCGCGCAGGTCGGCTACCACTGGCATCTGCGGAAGCTGATGGCCGAGCGTGGGCTGTTCGCGACGACGGCGCTGGTCCCGCTGCTCGCCGAGCGGGGTGTCCGGCTCTCCCGCGAGCAGGTCTACCGGTTGGTGACCGGCATCCCGGAGCGGCTGTCGCTGGCCACACTCGCCGCGCTCTGCGACATCCTCGGCTGCGCGCCCGGAGACCTGGTCGAGCCCTATTGGGGCCGGCCCCGGCGCGCCGACATCACCGCCATCCCCGGCCCGGGGGTCGGGTCATGACCAGCCCCTGGGCGTCACGGCTCGCGACGGCGGCGGCCCGCCGGGTGGCGGTGACCGCCGCGGTCGCGGCCGCCGACCCGTCGCTGCCCGCCGACGTGATTACCGCGGCGGTGCCGGTCTGCGCGCGCACGACGACCAGCCCGACATCTGCGTGAACTGCTTCACACTCCCGGAAGCGGTCTGCTCGGTCTGCGGACGGCGGCGGCCCTGCGCGTTCGCCACCAGCGACGCCCCGCTCCGCCAGACCTGCACGCCTCGGCGCCCACCAGGTACTCCCGGCACGCGACGAGGCACTCGCCCGCGCCGAACAGCGCCTGGCCCGCCGGCTCGCAGACGTCGAACCGCCCGAACACCGACGCGTTGCAACCGCCGAGGGACTCGAACCCCCAACCTTCTGATCCGTAGTTAGATTTGGATCTTCCGTCGACGTCTGTCAACGTCCGCCCTGTCTGCTGACCATGAGCGTTCCGTCCACCGGTATCCGTCGACGTCCACCCGCGTCCAGCGGCTTGGCTGTCAACTTGGCTGTCACTCGTGCCACGGCTTGGACCACGTGACGGGCGCTCGACGCTGAGATCCGGGAGCATACTGGGAGGCATGGCGGAAGATCTTCTGGCGCTCGTCGTGGCCGACCCGACAGTCGGTCATGGGCAGGCGTGTATCCGGGGGACCCGGGTGCCGGTGAGTGTCGTGCTCGACTGCCTTGCCGACGGTATGTCCGACGGTGAGATCATCGCGGAGTACCCGTCGCTGACCGTGTCGGGGATCCGTGCGGCCGCTGCCTACGGGGCGCGTCTGGCGCGGGAGGATCTCGTGCCGCTTCGTACCGCGCCGTGAAGGTCAAGCTGGACGAGGGTCTCCCGGTCTCCCTTGCCGAGCGACTCGCCAAGCACGGGATCGATGCCGATACCGTGCTTGCGGAGAACCTGTCGGGCCGCTCCGATCCGGAGGTGCTCGCTGCTGCGGTTGCCGAGAACCGGATCGTGTTCACCCTCGACCGCGGCTGCGGGAACATCCGTGCCTACCCGCCGGGATCGCTTCACTATCACCTCGTGACCTACAGAGGGCCGCGCCGTGAAGAGACATGCGCTCTGAACTGGCCGGACGTCGACCTCGACCAAAAGAAGATCCTCATCCAGTGGCAGCTCGTCGTCGTCGGCTGGAAGGTGCAGCGCACCAGGCCCAAGACCGACGCGGGAGTGCGGGAACTGCTCCTCGACGACCTCACTGTCGAGGAGTTCTAACCGTCATCGGGAACGGCAGCACGACGAGCGCCGCGCCATGGGCCTCGACTGGGACCCCTCAGGACCGGTGTTCACGACCCTCGACGGCGATCCTCTGCATCCCGCCGCCGTCTCCGCCGAGTTCCAGGACCAGATCGCGAGAGCCGGGGTACCCCCGATCCGCCTTCACGATGCCCGGCACGTCGCCGCCACCCTCATGCACGGCGGCGGCGCGGACCTGAAGGTCATCCAGGAGACCCTCGGCCACTCCAGCCACGAGGTGACGGTCAACACCTACACCTCGGTCCTGGAAGAACTCGCCCGGGAAGCCGCCGAAGGCGCCGCCCGACTCGTCCCCCGCACTCCACCCACTCGGGCCGCGCACACCCCGCGCACACCCGACAGGTCACAAGAAGATCGAATAGGAGAAAAACCGCAGGTCAAGCAGGGTGCGCTCGGCAACGCACCACAAACACCCCCACCAGCACGGTTGCGGATCACACACGCGATCATACTGTCGGCGACCAGAGCTCAGTGGTGTTGATTGGAAATATTCGATCAATCGTCACCTGCACTCACCCGGATCCATGTTTAGCTTGAGCTATAGTTGACCAATGGCCGCAACGCCCGCCCGGTGGACGATCAAGGCCACCTCCGAGGTGCGAGAGTGGCTGCGTTCGCTGCGCCGGGAGGAGCCGGACAGCTACCGATCCGTCAACGCGGCAATCGACATGCTCGCCGAGGCCGGGCCGGCGCTCGGGCGCCCGCTGGTCGACACCCTCAAGGGATCAACGATCAGCAACCTCAAGGAGCTCCGACCGCGGTCGGGCCGCGAGGTGGCCATCCGAGTGATCTTCGTGTTCGATCCATGGTCGCAGGCCGTGCTGCTGGTCGCGGGGAACAAGGCCGGCGACTGGTCGCACTGGTACAGGGCTGCGATTCCTGCGGCAGAGGTTGTCTACGACGGCTGGCTGGCCGTCGAACGGAAACGGCGGGAGGGCTCATGACCGAGTTCCATGACTGGGAGGACATCCGCGCCGAGCTCCATGACGGCGATGACGCGGCACTCGCCGTGGAACGAGCGCGTACGGAGGCGTGGGCCAGCGCCTACCACCTGGCCGAGGAGCGCAAGCGCCTTGGTTTGACACAGCGTCAGGTCGCCGATCTGATGGGCGTCTCACCTGGCCGGATAAGCCAGATCGAAAACGGTGATCTGGACGTGAACGAGGTGGCAACCCTGAGCCGATACGCCCGGGCGTTGGGCGCACGCATGCGGATCATCTTCGACTACGGTAATGACCTCCGCCAGATCGCCTGATACGATCGGGAACTCAAGAAGCGGATCGGGGCGGCGCTGCCGCTGCTGCTGTCCCAGGGGCGCACCCCCGGAGTCGTGATCGTCGCCGGCCGACCCCACCCGCGCTGCCGACCGAGGCGTGGATCAACCAGCCCCCAGCGATCATCGAGACCGAGGAGGCGCTACCCACGAACCAAGCAGCCTGATGTCTCATCGGGATTGACAGGCTCCGATGGCGGAGAAGCAAGGTGCATTGCGCAAGCTCGACGATCACCTGTCCAGCGACGCTGGCGAGGATGCGCGGTAGGGATGTTGCTACTAATAGGAATCTTAGCATCTGGACACGGCTGCCCTATTGTGATTCAATAACTAGAGTTTCGCAGTTTTCTTGATCCAGATCAGTGTCTGGCAACGGCTGGATAATTTTCCCGATTGCTTTCGGGTGGATGATTCCCTGGTGCCTG